>DASXIC010000133.1:0-3686 GCA_036498205.1 Chthoniobacterales bacterium
GAGTTGCGCCAGAAGATTGGCCAGGATCGTAATTCCGAATAGCACCAGGCCAATTTCGAACAGCGCTTGCAAATACGTGTCCGTGGTGGCTTCGGTGAATTCATTGGCAATAACACTGGCCAGGGTGTAGCCGGGCGCGAAGAGCGACGCCTTAATCTGCGGCGTGTTACCAATTACCATCGTAACCGCCATCGTTTCGCCGAGCGCGCGACCCAGCCCCAGGATCACCGCGCCAAACAAACCCTTCTTGGCATAACTCAAAACCGCGATTCGGGTGACTTCCCAGCGAGTCGCCCCCAGCGCATAAGCAGCTTCACGCTGCAAATTCGGCACGCTGCGCAGGATCTCGCGCGAGACCGACGTGATAATTGGCAGAATCATGATGGCAATAATGATGCCGCCGGCAAACATGCTCACGCCGTAGATCGGACCACTAAAAAACGGGGTCCATCCCAGGAGCTTTTGCAGAATGGGAAATGGAAAGGAACGCAACCAGGGAATCATGACAAAAATTCCCCATAACCCCAAAATGACGCTTGGGATTGCCGCCAGCATTTCGATTAAAGAAACAATAGGTTGCCGAAGCCAGAGCGGAGCAAGTTCAGTCAGGTAAACGGCCGTGGCGATGCTCAGTGGCACTGCGATGATAAGGGCGATGAGCGATGAGACCGCAGTGCCATAAATAAACGGCAAAGCGCCATACTGTTCGGCCACCGGGTCCCATGTCGATGTGGTGAGAAAATGAAACCCGAATTTTTGAATCGCGCCGGAGGATCCCCTCGCCAGCTGCCAGCCAACCAGAAATACAAGTGCGATGACGGTCAACGCCATCGCCAGCGTTAACCACTCGAAAAGGCGGTCTCCCCAGCGCGATGGCGGAGCAAGTCTGACTCGCTCGTCTATGGCCGGTGGCGCAGTATCGACGAGGGTTTCCATGCTCGAGCCGACCTCAGTCTCTAGTATTTGATCTCCGACACCCGTTTCAATACGCGATCGCGGACCGCGTCCGGAAGCGGGGCATAGTCCAGATCTCGCACCATCCCTTCGCCCTTCGTTAGGGCCCAGTTCAAAAATTCAACCAGCTTCTTGCCTTTGGTCGCATCTTTCTGTTGCTCGTAAACCAGAAGCCACGTCGCGCCTGAAATAGGATAGGAATCCGGACCGGGTGCGTTCGTCATTGAAAAGCGGAAGTCATCCGGAATTTGCGCGGTCGCCATTGCCGCGGTGACCGATTCAATCGTCGGTTTTACAAATGTGCCGGCCGAGTTCTTGATATCGGCATATGGCATTTTGTTCTGAATTGCGTAGATCAGTTCCACGTAACCAAGCGCCCCCGGCGTTTGTTTGATTTGGCCGGCCACACCCTCGTTGCCTTTGCCACCCAGACCGGCTGGCCAGTTCACAGATGTATTCGTTCCCACCTTCTGTTTCCAGTCCGGACTAACTTTGCTCAGGTAATCAGTAAAGATATAGGTGGTACCGCTGCCATCGCTCCGGTGAACCACAACGATGTCTTGATTGGGAAGATTGGCTCCGGAATTCAAGGCGGCGATCTTTGGGTCGTTCCACTTCTTGACGTTGCCAAGGAATATTCCTGCGATCGTGTCCGCATCTAATTTGAGCGGAGGATTTCCCGGCAAATTGTAGGCAATCACGTCTGCGCCGGCGACCGTTGGAATATGAAGAATCTTGCTGGGCGCCTTGGCAAGGTTCTCGTCACTCATTGGCCCGTCTGAGGCACCGAAATCCACCGTTTGCGCCAGGATCTGTTTCTGGCCGCCGCCAGAACCGATCGACTGATAATTGAACCTCACGGAAGGATCGACCTTGGAGTATTCGTCGAACCACTTCGAATAAATTGGATACGGAAACGTTGCTCCCGCACCGTTAATTGTTAGTTGGGCCGAGGCCGTACCGATCGCCCCCGACATCAAAATTAAACCGCACAAGCCGCCGGCAAATCGCCCGATATTCATGATTCACACTGGGTCACCGCTCCGAGCGGTCAAAAGCTTTACTGTTACGATTTGGTGACAACCGGGTCGATTTTAAAAGTTCCCACAGAGCCGCGAAAATCGAACTGTATCAAATAAGTCGCCTTCGCTCCGCAACGATCGATCGTCCAGCGTTCGCTCCACTGCATGACGCGCAATCCAATCCGGCGCGGTTCTCCAACGATGGTCGTCTGCGCGACGCGCGGGTTTTTACATTGAGGCGCCAAAGTACGCTCCAGCGCAAAGATCTTGTTGCAAACACTGGGTTGGAGAGTCGTGCCTTTGCTGTTGGTGATCGTCTCGCCTGGTAAACGGCCTGCCACGATCACAGCGGGGGAAAACAATACGGCCAACAGCAAAGTCCTCGTAATGCAACGTGTCAGCGTCTTAGCTCCCTCCGGATCATTAGCTTTAGTCCCGACCAAATCTCGTCCACCGCGCAAACCTTCACGTCAACAAGTCCGAGCGGGATGGCAACCTCCCGAATGTAATCCTCGGTCACATCGCTCCGCATGCCTGAACTCTTTTTTGGCCACGAAAGCCAGATGACGCCTTCAGGTGCGATCTGTTTGCGGTAGAAACTTAACTTCGTTCGAACGACCCGGGCGTCTCTGGCAAACAGATGTACTAATCTCAGGCCCGGTCCGGGCTCGCGCTCCCATATTACGCGGACATCTTTCGGCAATCGCAATAGCTTCCGATAATTTTGCGGGGGATCATCAACATACGTACGCAAATCACTCTTGTATCCGAGCTTCTTCCAGAGGGGGGTGCCCGAATATCCTGCCATTTGTCGTTTGAACCCGTTTCGGCGGTGAAATCCCGACGCTACCAGTCCGCTGGCTTGTTGAGGTTTCGGAAAAGCTTTTCGTCCTCTTTCCTTACCTGGATCGCGCGCAGTTTGCCTGCCGACGCCAGCTGCCTGATTACATTCTGCAGAGAAAAATCTGCCCCTGAAAGTGCCGCGGTAAAATAGGCAGCGGCTTCCGCCGGGTAAATTGCCGCCAAAGGCTCTGCTCGGCCGTCAATCGTTGGGACCACGCCAGAACCCGGTCGGCTCTCTTCGACCAGAGCATGCAAATAGGAAGGAGTCATGGAAGGCATATCAATTCCGAGAGTAAGCAGATGTTTTGTTTGCAATTTTGCCAGCGCCGCGGCGATACCGCTGAGCGGACCACGCGAAGGTGCGTCATCCGCAACGAATCGTACATCCGATGGTCGCCAGGATGGATCTTTCCGCGCAGAAACCAAAATCTCTGCTGGTTTTAGTTTCCGCAGAACCTCGAGCTGAACCTGCCAAAGCGGTTGTCCCTCAAATAGGAGCGTTGCCTTGTCTTCGCCCATTCGCCGCGATTGCCCCCCTGCGAGCAACAATGCGCTAATGTTCATTTCATTGCGCCGGCGATGCGGGCGGTTGGCGCGCGCAGTTGACCGTCGCTCAAGATTCTGGCCCGCAAACCGCCTCGACCCTTGAGGAATTGCTCGGCGCCCGGCGCAATAGCCCGATCCATCCAGTAACAAGGCCGGCATTCCTCGGTGCCACTGAACCGAACACCCTGAAGTTCGAACTCTTGCCCGATTAATTCATTCAAGTCCGCGCCCCGAGTAATGACGTTGCGACGGACGAACGCGGCCGAACAGTTGCGCTGTTCCAGCTTCTGGCAAAGTTCGTCGAAAACTTCGATCGAAAAG
>DASXIC010000134.1:0-7517 GCA_036498205.1 Chthoniobacterales bacterium
AACCCCGGCCCGAGCGGATGACGCCGCATTTTTCCTGGAGCTCTTTTATCGCAAACACGGCTACGCCAGGGCCAACGTGCATTATTCAATTGAGAGCGGCTCGCGACTCGTTCTTCAGGTGACGGAAGGGCCGCAGGCCGAACTGACGACAATTAATTTTGTCGGTAATGCTCATGTTCGAGCTGAGCAGCTTTTCGAATACGCCGTCGGTCCGACGCGGGAGCGCTATTCACGCCTGCAGAAAACTCTTCCTTTCGTTGCCGCCGACATACAGGAAGGGGCCGATCTCGTTCACCGTTATTACGTCAATGAAGGATTTCTCGATGCCACCGTTAACGCTCCGCAATATCGCTTCAGCGAAAACGGGGCGCAGGTTGATGTCACCATCGCGGTCCATGAAGGGCGGCAGTACTTCTTTGGCGAACTCCATTTTAGCGGCAACACCGTTTACGGCGCGGACGCTCTTCGCGGGCAAATGCTTGATCTCCTCTCGCAGCCTTACACCGATCGACGGGTGGACGATATTTCCCGGCGATTGCAAGCCTACTTCAAAGCGCGCGGATATTATGCGGTGAAGGTGGCAGCGGCGGGAGAGCCGGCTCAATCCAGAAGTGGGCATGTTCCGGTAATGGTCACGATTTCGCCGGGGCCGGTCTATAAGTTCGATGGAGTGTCGGTAAAAGGCTTGCAGCGATTGCGGCCAAGCTACGTTCGCAATCGTTTTGCCTCCCTCAGCGGCAAAACCTACAGCCCCGATGTGCTCGATGAAAAATTTCGCGAGCTCATGCGCACAGGACTATTTCAGGTCTTGCAAATCAATCCCGAGCCGGTCGGGGGAAATTACCTGCGGCTCGATATCGCTGCAGAAGAGGCCAAGGCGAAAGAGTTCGGAATTTCCGTCGGCTACGGTTCGTACGAGGGTTTCATTGTCGGCGCGCAGTTTGCCGATCGGGACCTGTTCGGCTATGGGCGGCCATTGGTCACTTCGGCGGAATGGTCGGAGCGTGGATATAAGGGCGAAATTTTCTGGGACGACCCGCATCTGCTGGAAAGCGATTTTGAATTCAAGCTTCGCCTTGCCGCTCTTACGTTCGATTTCGATGGTTACTCCAAATTCGAGCTCGGCGGACGCATTGAGTTGCTGCGGCAAATCACCAAGCAGTATCAGGTCGGCGTTTTCGGTTCCGGCCATCACGACGAAATCACCGACACCGGAATCAGGCCGAGGTTGCTCGGGTCAACGAGTTATTCGGTCAGTGCGGTCGGTTTCTTTCACAAGCTCGATCTACGAGACAGTCCCGTCGTGCCGACGCGAGGCTTTGTCTTTGATCAGACTTTCGATTTTGCCTTCGACGCCATCGGCAGCGACATCCAGTTCTTTCGGACCACGGCGCGGGCGAGCTATTTCATCCCGATCCGAAGCGCGTTATTGGAACTTGGAGCGCGAGCCGGATTGATCCGGCCATTGACTGGAAATCCCGCTGAGATCACTTCGCTTCCGATTGATGAACGTTTCTTTAATGGCGGGAGTACCACCGTCCGTAGCTTTGCCGAGAGAGACCTCGGCCCGCATGATCGTGGCGGATTTCCCATCGGTGGTCAGTTCTATACGATCTTCAATATTGAATACACCTTTCCGATTTTTGGCGACTTACAGGGCGCTATCTTTGGCGATGCCGGCAACCTCCTGCCGAATGCTGACGACCCGAGTCTGGATAATATGCGCTACGCCCTCGGCGCCGGCTTGCGCTATAAGCTTCCGATCGGCCCGATCCGGCTCGATTACGGCGTCAATCCCGATCGACATTCCGGGGAAGATATTGGTGCTTTCCATTTCAGTTTCGGGTTTGCCTTTTAACGCGCCGCGCAAGACATGAAGGAGTTCCAATTTCAGCCGCTGGGCGATGTCCCCATCGGCGAGTATCGCGAACAACTCCGGCGAATGGCAGAGTGGGCGGCCGATTATCGCGAGAACATCGAAAGCTTGCCCGTCGCCTCCGCCACCAAGCCTGGCGAGATTTCGCGAATGCTTCCGTCGGCCCCGCCGGAAAACGGCGAGACCTTCGATGCCATTTTCGCCGATCTGAAAAACATTGTCGTGCCTGGTATGTTGAACTGGGCTCATCCGGAATTTTTGGCCTACTTTGGTTGTACCAGCACCGCGCCCGGGGTTCTGGGGGAGCTCGCGTCCGCTGTCTTCAACATCAACGGCATGACCTGGCGAACCTGCCCTGCGGCGACTGAGCTGGAAATGGTGGTCGTTGATTGGTTGCGGCAATGGTTGCAACTACCTCGTGAATTCAGTGGCGTTGTCTACGACACGGCATCGATCTCAATCCTCCACGCGCTCGCGGCCGCTCGCGAAGAAGTGGTCCCCGGGGCCCGCTCCCACGGAACCTCGGGTGCTCCGCAACTACGTGTTTATACCTCCGACCAAGCCCACAGTTCGATCGATAAAGCAGTCATCGCGCTCGGCATTGGCGAGAAAAATGTTGTCCGCGTTCCGTCCGACGAAAATTTCCGCATGCGCGCCGATGCGCTGCAGGAGTCGATCAAGCGCGACATGGCGGCGGGACGTAAGCCGCTCGCCGTAGTAGCGACCTGCGGCACCACTTCGACGGCGAGCGTCGATCCGACTGCGGCGATCGCGAAAATCTGTCGGGAACAAAAACTCTGGCTTCACATCGATGCCGCCTACGGCGGTGGATTGGCGTTGCTGCCGGAAGAGCGGGCCATCGTCGATGGCTGGGCACGCGCCGATTCGCTCGTGATAAATCCTCACAAGATGCTTTTCGTGCCGCTCGATTTTAGTGTCCTTTTTGTGCGCGACTTGGAGCGGTTGCGTCGCGTCTTCAGCCTCGTGCCGGAATATTTGCGTGGCGATACCGTCGAGGCTGAGCGGAACTACATGGATTATAGTGTGCCGCTGGGGCGGCGATTCCGTGCTCTAAAAGCATGGATGGTTTTTCGCACTTTCGGCCGCAGCGGAATCGCGGCACGGATTCGAGAACATTTACGACTGGCAAAATTATTCGGCGAATGGGTCGCTGCTTCGCCCGACTTCGAACTTTCGGCGCCTGTTTCGATGGGCGTAGTCTGTTTCCGTGCAACGAAGGCCGCGCCCGAGGGACTCGATTCGTTTAATTCTCAAATTGTTGAGTCTGTAAATCGCTCAGGCCGCGCGTATTTAAATCAAACCAAATTGCGCGGTCGAACAGTGATACGACTGGGACTGGGTAATGTCCTGACCACGGAAAAACATTTGCGCGACGGATGGGAATTGATTCAAGAAACAGCGCAATCAATTGCCTCGGGCGCAGGCTCGAAAACGCCCGCTCACCGGTAGGGGCGGTCACCGAACCGTCCGGCGAGTCGCAAGCCCGGCCGGCACCATTGATTCTCGGGCGATTGAGTCAATCGCCCCTTCCTTGTCATGTCGAGCAAACCGCAAGTCCGGCCGGACCGATGCACCTTTCTATTTGATTCTGATCTGGTAGGGCGAGACTCTGTCGAGCCAGCTCCGCGCAGCGGCGCCCAATAAGCCGCCCCCTTCCTCGACTGCGCTCGAAATGACACCCGGTAGGGGCGGTTCACCGAACCGCCCCGAGGCCAGCGAGTCCGAGCGGGATTGGCAAGGGTTCACGGGCGATTGGGGTCAATCGCCCCTACCTATCATTTGCGGGGAAAGCGGACAGTTCCAACCGCTTTGAAAAAGCGTTTGGCCAGTCTCCAAGCCGCCGTAAATTCCGCGACGCAATTTTCTCTCCATGATCAACGTTCTACGAAAAAATTCTCGCTGGCTCTGGTTCGTCATCGCCCTCCTGGCGATTCCGTTTGTTTTTTATTTTAACAAGACGGACTTCGCCGCGACCCGCTCCAGCACCTATGGGAAACTTTATGGCCGCACCGTTTCGAACATCGAAATCGAACGGGGGCAGCGGATGTTCGACCTGGCGCGCGACCTTGGGATGATCAATTTTCTACAGGATCTGGTCGGTTCGGCTCGAACCGAACGCGAAGCGAAGGAGCAGTTTGCGCTCAATCTCCTGATTTTGCGCCATGAGGCTGCAACGCTGGGGTTGCGGCCGACTTCAGCAGAAGCAGCCACAGCCGTCAGCAACCTCCGCGCGTTTCACGGCAATGCCGGTTTCGATATTAACAAATACAACGACGCGGTGAAGAATTACCTGGGCCCGCGCGGCTTTACCGAAGCGCAAATCGAAGAGCTGGCTGCGGACCAGGTTTGCCTGGATCGAATCAAGCAACTGCTCGGCACCGGGGTGAGCATTTCCGAAACCGAGAGCAAAAACAATTTCGAGCAACTTTATGGCAAGCTTGAAGTCGCGGTTCTTCGTCTTAAGAAAAGCGACGTCGCCACTGAGTTGAAAATATCGGACGACGATATCAGGAAATATTACGAAGCTCACAAAGAGGAGTTAAAGAGCGATGAGAAACGAAAAGTGCAGTTCGTCGCTCTCGCTTTGCCAGAAGAACAAAAGAAGCTAACCGGAAAGGAACGAGTTGACGCCTTGCAGAAGCTCGCTGACAAGGCCAACGACGTGAGCCAGGCCCTGGCGGAAAAGGGAGCGGACTTCGCGTCCGTGGCGATAAAATTTCAACTTTCGGTCAATAACACCGGCGACTTCACGCAATCGGCTCCCGATCCGCAATTGAAACAGGACCCGCAGCTGGCCGAGGCCGCATTCCAACTTTCCCCGACCGAGCCGACGAGCGAGCCGATTCAGGTCGCGGACGGCTTTTACATTCTGCATCTGGCGAACACCACTCCGGCGAAGCCGCTTGCGCTTGAAGAAGCGAAACCAAGAATTGTGGAAGCGTTGAAAGCGACGCGTGAGCGTGAGTTACTTAATACGCGCGCCGCCAAGGTTGTGCATGATCTGCGCGAAGCACTGAAGCCGGGCGAGACGGTCGCGAGCGCCGCGCAGAAGTTGAATTTGAAACTGGAAAAAATCCCGCCGTTTACGCTGGCCGACGACCTGGAACCGAAGGCCTCGCCTGCACCAAACAAGGCCGAAACGCCTGATCTTCCCTTGATCAAGCAGGCCGTAGCCGATCTCAAGCCCAACGAAATCAGCGAACCGCTGCCTACTGCTGATGGAATGACAATTGCCGTCGTGGAAAAACGCGATCCGCCTGACCCGGCCCAGGCGGGAACGAATCGCGCTTCATTTGAGGAACGGTTGTTGCGCGGAAAACGCACGGTCATTTTCTACGAATGGTTGCGCGAACGACGCCGCCTGGCCGGCGCGGAAGCCACGGTAGCGAGCTGACACTTCCGATTTATCATGGAATCGCGCGACGACCTTTTCGACGACGCGAATGGCGATCTCGCCGTTGGGGAGCTGGAGAGCGCGGTGGAAAAATACCGGAGCTGCGTCGAACTGGATCCGGAATTTTTCGATGGCTGGCACGCGCTCGGGATGGCGCTGATGAAGCTGGGGCGTTTTCCAGAAGCAATCGAAGCGGGTAAACGCGCGACTGCATTGCGCCCAAACGATCAGATCGGCTGGACCAGTCTCTCGCTTTTTTACAACCGGAACGGCGACATCAAAGAAGCGGAAGCAGCGGGCACCAAAGCCAAGATCCTTTCCTGGGGCGGGAAAATCGCGGGAACGTAGGCTTCCAGCCTGTGTGTCAGACAGGCATCATGCCTTTCGCTGATCCGGTGAGGTGTCTCCGGTAGGGCGAGACTCTGTCGAGCCGGCTCCGCGGAGCGTCGCCCTACCATTTCGCCCTCGAAGTTGGAGGGACGAGGATCGCGTTCTGGCTTTGTTATCCTGTCCAAAGCCGCTCAACTCTGGTAGCGCGAGACTCCGTCGAACCGAATATGCGAAATAATATTGGGCGCAGGAATCCAGCGGAAGGCGTTCTCATCTTTCGTGGGCAGCCTACGATTGTCTTCCTCACGGTTTGTGTCCGAAATCGGAGGCGGTGTCTTGCGAACCCGAATGTTCATCACGCGCTTGTTACGTCCTGGGAAGAAGCCGATGCGTGGCTCATTGGTTATTATCTGATCATGCCTGATCACATTCATCTCTTTTGCTCTCCAATAAATGAAGAGTGCGAAATCGAGCATTGGATCAGTTTCTGGAAACGCCGATTTCGACGCCGATTCGGCGAGAACGCACCGCGATTTCAATCGCGCGGTTTCCATCATCGCTTACGGCAGAACGAAAATTATCGCGAGAAATGGGACTATATTCAGGCAAATCCAGTTCGTGCAGGCCTGGTCAAGGAGGCGCGCGATTGGCGATATCAAGGCGTCTTAAATGAATTGACCTGGTAAAGCGATAGGCTCCGCAGAGCGTCGCCCCACCGGTTTGACAGGAGATATCTTGGGAAGCCGCGACCAAAGGCGAAGATGTTTCCGCGGCGGCGAGATAGGCTTACCTCCTGTCGCTGATCCGGTAGGGCATCTCCGGTAGGGCGAGACTCTGTCGAGCCGGCTCCGCGGAGCGTCGCCCTGGCGATCCGCCATTAACATTGGTGGGGAACAAGGGATCGCGCTCTGACTTTGTTATCCTGTCCAAATGCCGCTGAATTCTGATCGCGCGAGACTCTGTCGAGCCAAGAATTGCACTTGCGCGTAACCGTCAATTCTTGTTAAAAACACGAAGAAGCAGATGGCGTGGGTCTGCGGACGGTTGGTATTACCCAATGGCAAAGGACCCACATATGAAAAGATCAATCCTGCTCGTAATATTCAGCGCGAGTTTCATCGCAGCTCGCGTCGAGGCTCAAACTTTTACCTTCAGCACCGGTTTGCCGGACGGTCGAATGGCGACCGCTTCCCGGACCGACACTCCAGGCTCGTTTGAAATCGAAAGCGCCGATGATTTCGTGCTGACTTCATCGACTCAGATTACCGGTGCGACATTTACGGGGTTGTTGCCCTCAAATTTCAATCTGAGCAGCATTTCGCAGGTACAGGTCGAAATTTACCGTGTGTTTCCGAACGATTCCAATGTTGCCCGTACTTCAGGTCCTCCTACGTTTAGCACCGCGCAGGTGCCGACGCGGGTCAATTCGCCGTCCGACGTGGCATTCGATTCTCGCAATTCGCTCTCCGGCGGTGGACTTACTTTTATGCCCGCGCTTTTGAGTGCGAACTTCACCGCCAATAACTCGATTTTGCCAGGCGGCATTCACCCATCGCCTAATCAAGCCACGGGCGGAAATGGGCCGGTCACGGGCGAGGAGGTTCAGTTCAACGTCACTTTCACTACGCCTTTCAATCTTCCTGCAGATCACTACTTTTTCGTGCCGCAAGTCGACCTCACCGCCGGCGCCGGCAACTTCTTGTGGCTCTCTGCCCCCAGGCCCATTGTTCCTCCAGGAACGCCATTTCCGCCAGGCTTCACGGATTTGCAGGCTTGGACTCGTGATGCAAACCTTGATCCTGATTGGTTGCGGCAGGGAACGGACATTGTGGACACCATTGGCACCACTGTCGCGCCAACTTTCAACGAAACGTTTTCTCTTGTCGGAACGGTTCC
>DASXIC010000135.1:0-14656 GCA_036498205.1 Chthoniobacterales bacterium
CCAGGCCGTTCCCGTCATCTCACCGTTGCCATTGAGTGCAAAATATCCCGCAAACACAGGATCATTCATCGCCGCCCGCCCGCGGGGCATAATCGCAGTGACACCCGTCCGGACGGGGCCTTTGCCGACTTCGAGTTTTCCTTCCCCGCTGATTAGCGTGGTGTACCCGACTTCAACGCCAGTCACGTCAGTGACGGAATTAAATCTTCCAGGAGTGCCTTCGAACGGGATGCCTAGATCACGCGCACGAATAGCCGTCGAACCCGGAGCGATCCTTCCCGGAGGTGGGACCGGTTCCCGTGCCCAGAGGTTCACCGCGATCACGATGGTGATGGCAACGAGGAGTTTGCAATTCATTGGCGGTCAGCTTCTGCTGTATCCGAACTTTTGCGCGAGGGAATCGAATTTTGCCCATTCTGTCAGAGTTTCACCTTTCGCGCGATTCGGGAAACGGTAAAGTTTTCCAGTGAGCTACGAAGTTTTTGCGCGGAAATACCGGCCCCAGACTTTTGACGATCTGGTCGGGCAGACGCATGTCACGCGCACGCTGAAGAACGCGGTCGCGCAAAATCGACTGGCACATGCCTATCTGTTTGTCGGACCACGTGGCACGGGCAAGACGTCCACGGCACGGATCTTATCGAAGGCATTAAACTGCATCCAGGGGCCGACTGTTACCCCGTGCGGAGTCTGCGATAACTGCCGTGAAATCGCGGCCGGAAACAGTCTGGACGTCCTGGAGATAGATGGAGCGAGCAATAACGGTGTGGAGCAAGTGCGTGAGTTACGCGATAACGTGCGCTACGCCCCTGCCAAATCCCGGTTCAAAATCTACATAATCGACGAAGTGCACATGCTCACCTCGGCAGCGTTCAACGCGCTTCTGAAGACGTTGGAAGAACCGCCGCCGCATGTGAAATTTATTTTTGCAACGACTGAGCCGCAGAAGGTCCTGCCCACGATTCTCAGCCGTTGCCAGCGATTCGATCTGCATCGGATCGCCGCGAATCTGATCGCGCAACACCTGCAACTCATTGCCGGTAAGGAAAAGCTCACTCTCCAGCCCGCCGCGGCGCACGCTATTGCGCGCGGCGCCGAAGGCGGCATGCGCGATGCGGAATCGATGCTAGATCAGCTGGTGGCCTTTTGCGGCAACGAAGTTGCGGAAGAGGATGTGCTGAACGTTTTTGGTTTTACCAGTCAACAAACAGTGGCGGATTTTGTCGGTCGAATTCTGCGCGGCGAGACGCCGAACGCGCTTGAGTTGCTGCACTCGCAGTGCGATGCCGGCAAAGACATGATGAAACTTATGTCGGACACCATCGCTTATCTGCGTGACTTACTCGTCTTTAAGGTCAAACCAGATGCACTGAGCGATGATGCGAGCGATGAAATTGGGCAGACTTTCGCCTCGCAAGCGTCTCTCATCGAAACAAGCCGCGTGCTGGAATTGATCGATCAGTTTGCGGCGGCGGAGGGACGGATGAAATGGGCGCCCAACAAGAAATTGCATTTTGAAGTAGCGGTCATCAAAGCAATCCAGACCCTTAATCAGGCAACGCTGGATGATGTAATCGAAAATCTAAGCGCGTTGCGCGACGGCACTCCGCCTGAATCGAAACCGCCCCTGAAAAAGGGAACCGGCGAAACTGCCGCGAAAAAACAAAACGCGGCTCGTGCTGCTCAATCTCCTTCCGCCGACACGATCACAAAATCAACGGCCGATAACGCCGGCGCCAAAGTCGATATCGGTGAAGTCTGGAAGAAGGCGGTTGCTGAAATCGGACTACGACGTCCCTTTATTAAAAGCTGGATTAACGAGGCCCATCCGATGAGCGCCAATGGACGGGCTTTCGAATTGGGCTTCCCGCCCGATCAAGCCGTGGTGATGGAGCATTTGTCCTCCCGCTCCAATCGCGAGTTTCTCGAAGCGCTATTGAAGGAAATTACCGGCCGCGATTGGATGCTAAAATTTTCAAGCCAAGAAGGATTGCCCAGGAAGAACTCCGACGTGGCGGCTAAGGGGTCCGTCGACGCCCCGGCAATCGTGCACGAAGCGCTGGAGATGTTCGAAGGCGAAATCAAATAAGGAGAGACGATGAATTTGAACAAGCTGATGAAGCAGGCGCAAAAGATGCAAGAGCAGATGACCAAAGCTCAAACGGAGTTAGAGGGAAAAACTATTGAGGTGCAAGCCGCCGGCGGAAAAGTGACGGTGGTTGCAAATGGCGCCGGTGATATCGTTAGTCTCAAGCTGGCGAGAGAGATTGTTGATCCGGAAGATGTGGAATTCCTGGAAGAGGCGGTGCTGAGCGGCGTCAAGCAAGCGATCGAACAGGGAAAGGCGCTGGCTAGCTCCGAAATGTCGAAAATCACGGGCGGCCTCGGAGCGGCGGGACTCGGGTTGTAGGACAAGCCACCCACGGCGAGGGATATCTCACCCGCTCTGACTCATACGAGCTAGAGTACCTTGCCCACGCAAGCGAGGTCCCTCGCATTCGCTCGGGATGACGGGGAAGCAGTTACGCCCCGCAATCGACCCAAAGCCCAATGAGGTGCCTGCTACGGGCGAATAGATCGGACCTCCCGCCGGTGTTTATTGAAAACGCAAATGTCGGTAATCCCGAACCCACGCATCTTTTCGGCCAGATGATCGTAATTTTCTCCGAGTTGTGCCCAGGAATGCGCATCGGAAGCGATCGTAAATGGGATTCCCCGCTCCTGCGCCAGTTGGATGACTTCGTCAGAGGGGTAAAGCTCGTTTACCGGTTTGCGCCATCCCGCTGTTGACAACTCGATCGCGAGATCTTGCAGGCGCACCAGATCGAGCGTCTCCTCGACAAGAGATCGGATGGGGATTCTCGGACGATGGCCATGGATTTTCACCAGATCGAAGTGCGCAAGACAATCGACCAAACCGGTCGCGACCATATCACGGACACGTCGAAAGTAATCTGCGTAGATTTTGTCAATATCCGCCCCGGCGAATTGTTCAGCGCCATCTGGCACACTATCGAACATCTGATCAGGGCGATCCAGATAGTGAACCGAGCCGAGAACAAAATCGAGTCGATCCCAATGCTGCTCGATCCATTCCAGGCCGGTCGCACTCGTTGCTGGATCGTTGTCGAGCTCGATGCCGGCGCGAACTTTTACATCTGGATTCTCTTCCCTGATCCGGTCCAGTTCGTCGAAATCGACGCCAACGTGGTAGCGATCATGATCGGTGAAAGCCAAGTCGGTAATTCTCTTTACCCGGGCGGAATCGACCCAGGGTTGTAGCAGCGCCTTGGAATAGGGCTGGACACGGTGTCCCTGAGGATGCGTGTGATAGTCAGCAAAGAGCCGCCCGCTCACGGCGCCGTCATAAATTTTTGCCGCACCCTCAGCTCTGGATATCTGGGAAAAAAAACTTCGACGGTGAAGACCTTTCCGGGCTGCAATTCCCGCGTCGCAATCGTCTCGTCATAGAGGATTTGTTCGTGCGGATTGATGAGAAGCATGCCGCCCTCCTGCGTAAAGGCGTGATTCTCCGACCACTTCGTCAAAATTTCACCGCCGGCATTTAAAAGCTGAATATCAATGCGCTGGGATGTTGGAAAATCGAGCGTGATAGGATATGCGCCCGTGTTGCTAAGTTTGGCAGTGAGGTGGAGCTGGCGAACTTCGGAAAGTCTGACGGCCGGGCTTGGTACTTCCACCTCCAGCAGCAATCCGCGTAGCCGAGCGTCCTTATACTTCGGCGCTTTACTGGATGAGCCGAAAGGATGGAGCATACGGCTAAACAGACTCCGTGCAGGGGGAGGAGACTGCGGCAGGGCACGGCATGCGACAAACAGTGCAATGAGGAATACTGCCACCCTTTTCATGTGCGCGTGTTTCAGCAAACGTTGCAAAACGTGTCAAACTCTTTATCAATCGCGCATGATTCGCGCCTTGGGCCTCGCGCTGGTGGCGATTTTCCTCACCTCCCCTGCATCAGCGAGATCGAAACATTGTACGTTACGGGTCTACGCGCAAGCCAATCCGCAGGACACCGACGTCTTCGCTTCACCCGTGACCGCACCGATTTCTGGCAAGAGCATTTTTGTCGAAAAAATTCCTGCGATTTCCGAACACGATGTTGCGGCCTATCGGGCCTACCCGACTGCAAGCGGCACGTTCGGTGTGGTATTACAGCTCGATGATCACGGTCGCGTAGCTCTGGAGACGCTCAGCATCGAACATCGTGGCCAAACGTTGGTGGTAATATTGAATGGTCGCGCGGTCACGGAATTATTGGTCGATCGACGGGTCTCCGATGGTCAGATCTACATCGCCTCCGGAGCAACGGCCGCCGACTTGGAATTGATGCGGAAAGCTTGGCCACAGATTGGCGCAAAAAAACGCCGATGAGGCGGCGATATTTTGTCCTCGGGCTCGTTTTGGTGGCAACCGCTGGATCCATGCTGGCGCAAGAGGGGAAAATCGAGATCAGCCTCCCAACCGATAATGACGCGCTCTTCCGCGGAAGCGGACCCGACTTTTACCAATATGTCGAGCGCGATTTCAGAGGGGTAAAGTCAACTCCGTGGGAAGGTGGGCGCTACGGTTTTGTGCGGAACCCTGTCCCCACTGCACAAGGTCTTGTTTACACCCGGTTTCACGAAGGCATCGACATCAAATGTCTCCAGCGAGACGAGCGAGGCGAACCGCTTGATGAAGTGCGAGCGATCGCGACGGGGAAAGTCGTCCACGTCAATTCAATCCCGGGCTACTCCAACTATGGCCGCTACGTCGTTATCGAACATATTTGGGGGGGCTCGCCCTACTACAGTCTCTACGGCCATCTCAGTGACGTTGCTGTCAGCGTCGGACAGCGAATAAATCGAGGTGAACGCATCGCGCGGATGGGACACACCGGCGAAGGACTCACTCAGGCGCGCGCGCATTTGCATCTGGAGTTGAATTTGATGTTCAGTCGCAATTTCGAAGGCTGGCACGACCGCACTTTTGCCGACGCTAATCACAACGGTGTTTATAACGGTCTCAATCTCGCTGGTATCGACATTGCCCGATTTTTTCTCGAACACGAGAAGCAGCCGGATTTAACCGTGCCGCAATTTCTGGCCGAAGAAGAAGTTTTTTACCGGGTAGCTGTACCCGACTCCGCTCATTTCGATTTGCGCAAACTTTATCCGTGGATGGTAAAGAACGCGACCGTCAGCGCCAGATCGTGGGAAGTGAGCTTTGCCCGCTCCGGCGTGCCGCTCAAAATCGAAGGGAGCAACAAGGTAGTTTCGCAACCAATTCTGACCTTCGTAAAGAAATCGGCGATCGATTGTTCTTATCTTACAAGGGGTGAACTCGCGGGCCACGGCGAGCAGGTGCATCTCACCGAAAGCGGGATGCGGTTCATGAGATTGCTCACGTGGCCGGATTAAATGTTCGTGACGGCAATCTTCGAGCGAAACGAGAGAGTAAGGCGCCCCTTCTTGCCGCCATTCCTACCGCCTCAGGCGCCAGAATGGCGGCCCTGCAGGGGTGGCGCTGACAGAGTTCGGGATGACCCGACTGAATAACAGTGACGATATGTCATCTGGAGCGCAGCGAGAGACCTCACGAACATCTGTCCTAATATCGCGAGCTCCCTCGCCGTCTTACGCGGCTCGGGATGACAGAAGGACAGCGCGGGACACTCGCCAAAAAGCAGGGTATCAACAGGAGGTCGGTTTCTTTTGCGCGAGTGCGACGGCGTGAGGAATCGCCCCCTCGATAAACCCAAGGCACTCGACAGCTCCGCTTGGCTTTCCTGGTAGCGCGATTACGAGCGAGCTATCGACGATTGCGGCCAAATTACGTGAAAGAATCGCATTGGGCGTAAGCTTCATCGATTCAGCCCGCATTACTTCGCCAAATCCGGGAATTTCGAGGCGCATGATTTCGCGGATAGCTTCCGGCGTCACGTCACGCTCGGCGATTCCCGTTCCCCCCGTCGTCATTATCAAACCGCACCCTTGAGAAGAGAAACTACGGATTGTCTCCTGAATTCGCGCTTTCTCGTCGGGCACGATCGCTTCACAGAGCACATCCCAGCCGCGTTTCTCCGCGGCGGTTTTCAATGCGGGTCCACCAAGGTCGGCATAGTCGCCGGAACTGGCTCGATCCGAAATTGTAACGATGCCGGCGACGATTTGCATTCTCGTTGGAGAGGGTGCTCTATGAGCATCCTCTGTTTGGGCTTCAGCGGTCATAGACCGCGGCGACCGGGCTCTTTGTTTTCTTCAGCAACCGAACGCCGGAAATTTCCATCGTGTTGTCGATCGCTTTACACATGTCATAGATGGTCAATAACGCCGCCGCGACACCAGTGAGCGCCTCCATCTCCACACCTGTCTGCGCCGTTGTTCGAGTAATGCACGTGGCCGTAATCGCATCCCGACTCGTTTCGAACTCAACGTCAATGTCACTCAAAGGCAATGGATGACAGAGGGGAATCAGTTCGGCCGTTCGCTTGGCTGCCTGAATTCCAGCAATCTGTGCCGTGGCAAAGACATTGCCTTTAGCCAGCCCCGTGCGCGAAACAGCCTCGATCGTTGCAGGCTTGAGGCTAATCTTTCCTGTTGCAGTCGCGACGCGGATGCTGAGCGGCTTGCTCGAGACGTCCACCATCCGGACGCGACCGTCAGCCGCAACATGGCTAAGCTTGCGCTTCATCAGCCGCCGATCGCGATCATGCGCCGCTGCGGCTGATAATTTTCCCGAAACTCATGACGCTCCGGTTTTCGTTCGACCACATCCAGAAAAAATCTTCGCAGCTCTTCATCGCTGGCCCCGGCCCGCAATGGCGGCAAAATGTCAAACTCGAGGTGACTGCCCAGACAGGGTCGCAGCTTCCCATCACACGTAAGCCGCAGCTTGTTGCATGTGTCGCAAAAGTGAAGGTTAGTCAGAGCCCCAATAAAACCGACCCGCTGCTTCCGCCCCGGAATCTGATAATAAGTCGCAGGTCCGTTGGTGCGAAAATCCGGTTGCGGAATAAGCGAGCCGAACTGTTCTTCAATAATGCGTCGGGCGGAATTGACCGGCAGGAAGTTAGAATCACTCAACACCTCCGTCGCGCTTACCGGCATTAATTCGATAAAGCGAAGCAGGAGATTTTTTTTGCCGGCAAACTCAACCAATTCAACCAGCATCTTTTCATTCCGGCCGCGCATTAGGACAGCATTCAATTTTATTTGCTCGAAGCCGGCTTGAATTGCGGCCTCGATTCCTTCGAGGACCCGGGGAAGAAAATCGCGGCCGGTCACCCGCTGGTAAACACTGCGATCCAAGGTATCAAGGGAAATATTTAGCGAGTCGACGCCACTCTCGCGAATTTCCCGTGCGATCGTCTTCCCATTCGTGCCGGAACGCGCAAGTAGGGTGCCATTCGTAGAAACGCCGACGCGTTTAATGCCTCTTATTCGGGTAACCTCCGTCAAAAACGGCACAATGCCCAGGCGTGTCAGCGGTTCACCCCCAGTCACTCGAACCTTGTCCACTCCTAAATCTGCCGCGACGCGAATAAGCCGCAGCGTTTCAGGCAAACTTAAAACGTTATCGCGGGGCAGCCATTCCTGGAGTTCATCGGGCATGCAATAAGCACAACGCTCGTTGCAGCGATCCGTCACGGAAACACGGAGGTAAGAAATACGATGGCCGAATCGATCCTGCATCCAGCGCAACGTTACGTTTACTGGAGTGTTGAATCAAGGAAGGCGAGTGATTGACTCACCACCCCAGGTTTGTATGATTTTTGAGATGAAAGGGCGATTTTTTCGATGGGCGCTAACATCTGGCCTGACGGCAAGCGCATTACTGCTGTTCGGCTGTTCTACCACGGAGTCGCGAATTTCGGCGCACCGCGATCTGTTTAACAGCTTATCTCCGACCGATCAGCAGCTGGTCTCGCAGGGACAAATTCGGCCGGGCATGTCGCAATCGGCAGTCTGGCTGGCTTGGGGTTCGGCGGAGCAAAAGGTTACCGGGTTTATGCGCGGCCACGCGACGGAGACCTGGGTCTATTACGACTACACTGACGTCTATCCCTACAACTACGGACCTTATGGCTACGGCTACGGTTACGGCTATGGAGGCTTTGGATTCGGGGGCGCGGGGGTGATTCGAGCGCACCATGGGCGCCGCTTTGTGGTTTTCGGAGATCCGTTTTACGATCCGTTCTATTACTCCGCCATTCCACCACGCGTGCAGTACCCCTCCAAGACCGTCACGTTCGTGAATGGTCGCGTTGTCGCTTTCCAACATCTGGTACCGCCTTATCGCTACTGAGGGGGCGCGCTTGCAGCGTCGCCTCGTAAATACGAACGCGGATTAAATCCAATGGCGTTCCGATCATTCCGGCATTTTCTCGAGGAGCTCGAGCGAGGCGGCGAATTGAAGCGGATAACGCAACCCGTCGAGACCGATCTGGTGATCGCGGAATGGGCCAATCGCGAAATGAAATCGCCTGGTGGCGGCAAGGCATTGCTCTTCGAAAACCCTCTCATTGACGGAAAGCGGTCGCAATTTCCCGTTGCCATAAACACCATGGGATCGCGGCGCCGAATCGCGAGCGCACTTGGCTTGAACGATATTGCCGATCTGGCCCAGGAAATTCAGCTCATTCTCAAGGCCAAGCCGCCCACGGATCTGCGCGAAGGCTGGAGCTTGTTAAAGCAGGGAATTCATCTCCTGCACGCGCGACCGAAACACGCGAGCAGCGGCGAATGTCAGGAGATCGTTCATCATGTCGCCGAGGATAAAAATTTCAGCCTTGATGACCTGCCGATTTTAAAATGCTGGCCGAAGGATGGGGGCCGTTTTGTCACGTTCCCCAATGTTCATACTCGTGACCCCGAGAGCGGTGCGCGCAATGTCGGCATGTATCGCATGCAAGTGTACGACGGGCGTACCACCGGGATGCATTGGCAGGTGCACAAGGTAGGAGCGCGCCACGGCAAGGTTTATTATGCGCGAGGAGAGCGCATGCCGGTTGCAGTGACGCTGGGGGGCGATCCGGCATATACTTTTGCCGCAACCGCTCCGCTTCCAGATGGACTCGACGAAATCCTATTTGCCGGATTTCTGCGCAAAAAATCTGTCGAGCTTGTGAAGTGCAAAACCGTCGATATTGAAGTCCCGGCCGATGTTGATTTCGTCTTGGAAGGTTTTGTTCAGCCAGGCGAAATGCGAGCCGAGGGTCCCTTCGGGGATCACACCGGTTTTTATACGGCAGTCGAAGATTACCCGGTGTTTCATTTAACCGCGATCACTCATCGTCGTGATCCGATTTATCCAACAACAATCGTGGGGCCGCCGCCGATGGAAGATTTCTACATCGGGGACGCCACTGTCCGGATTTTTCTGCCGGTTTTCAGGATGAATTTTCCGGAAATTGTCGATATGACGCTGCCGCCGGAGGGCGTTTTTCACAACCTGGTTTTCGTCAGCATTCGGAAGCAGTATCCGTATCAGGCATTCAAGGTGATGCACGGATTATGGGGCATGGGTCAGATGATGTTTTCCAAATATATCGTCGTCGTAGACGAGGATTGCGATGTCCACAACACCAGCGAAGTGTTATTCCGTCTTTGCGCCAACACCGATCCGGCGCGTGACAGCACAATCATTCGCAACCCAAGCGATTCTCTCGATCACGCGCCTACTGAACAAAACATCGGCTCTCACATGGGGATCGATGCCACGCGAAAGTTACCAGGGGAAAATTATCATCGCTCCTGGCCGGAGCTCCTGAAGATGGATGAACGGGTGCAAGAATTAGTCGATTCCCTGCAAAAGAAATCGGGTTGATCCCGAGCCGAGATCAACCCGAAAGCTTAGTTTGGTTATTCTCAGGGACGGCGGAACAGCTGACCTGTGTCTACGTCGCGGGTAAGTCCACCCGAAGGAACGTCGCTCAAGTCATAAGAGCGTCCGGTGTAAGGACTGCGGAAGATTCCGCGCACTCCAGTATAACGCGCCAGTGGATAACCTCCGGGCGGAACCGGCCCATAAGCTCGTGCCCGGTCTTCCGCGATGGCGTGACCGATTAAGGCCCCAGTCGCGGCGCCGGCCGCCGCTCCGATGGCCGCCCCGCGGACATGCCCGGTAGCAGCTCCGCCGATAATCGCGCCTGCGGCGGCGCCGTAACCTGCGCCAGTGCCGGCGGGCGTATCACAGGAGCTCAGTCCCAAAGCGACAAGGGCGATAACCGACAGAAGAGGATAACAGTATTTTTTCATATAGAGTGGTGAGATGGGCGTGCCGCGCTTAGGGCACGTTTTATTATGGCAGTCTAAAGACCTTCTTCGCGAACGGGTCGAGAACCAATTCGTTTGGCTTGATTTCCCGACAGTCAAATCTGCGACTTGAATACGGACTTTGGTAAATCCCTGGAGTCTGACCCTGTCCCATACGGGCTCGCTCCGCCACAGGGTAACCTCCGGCCGGAGGAGGATATTTCTTCATCGCGTCCTGATAGGAGATTGGGGTCGCGGGAACAGCAGGAGCGCCTACCTGGGCCCCGGCTTTCCAGGGTAAGCTAGCGCCCAACAACCCCACCGCTAGAGCTACAACAATTGCGAACGAATTTTTCTTCATGGGGATGTCCCTTTTACGAAGGGCGTCCGCCAAATGCAATTACGGTTTAACGAAAACGTGTTTCGAGTAGGGGTCGAGAATCAGAGCGCCCCGATTGATGCCGCTGGTATCGAATTTATGATGCGGAGGGTAAGGGCTTGAGATAAACGTCGTGGACATTCCCGTATTCGGCCCTTGGGTTGTCTCTGCCGTGGGATATCCCCCGCGCGGCGGCGGATACTTCTTCATTGCTTCCTCCTTGGAAATTTCCTTCGCCTTCTCGACGCCGCGGAAGGTCACGTCCTTAGCCCCGGCGGGCTCTTTCTAATTAGGATTTTTTTTGATCTTTCTACTGCTGGCGCCGGCGTCATCGTAAACTTGAGTATCCTGGGCGAGGGCGTTGCTCAAGGCCAATGGACTGAGCCCACATGCCGCCATGACAATGATCGCAAGTGATTTTCTTTTCATAGATATTAGCAATTCGAACTGGTTGTTACAGACGGATGTCCGTCGACAGACATTCAAAGGAATTTGAGCAGCTGCGCGGTCACTCGTCCGGCTTTTTCCATCTTATTTAACCGATAATTCCTCTCAAAGACTCGAAATTTATCAGATTTTATCCGGAGCAACAGGCCCTGATAGACCGATCGCATGATTTCGGCTGGAATCATCGAGCGCCTGTCCTCGGAAGGAAGCAAGCGGGCTGTCTCAACAAAAAAATTGTCGGCACGCTGGGCTTCGAACCTCATTAATTCGATGAAACGCTCATCGTAGATCTTCCGTTTTAGTTCCGATTCGCTGTAATGGAAACGGGCCAGATCCTCGGCCGGGAGATAGATGTGGTCTGTCTCCAAATCGGTTGCGACATCGCGAATGATATTGGTCATCTGCAGCGCCAGCCCGAGTTGAACGGCATAGTCTCGACACTGCGGGTTTTTGTAGCCGAAAATTTCAATGCTGACGAGACCCACTGCGCTTGCCACCCGATAACAATAAACGCGCAGTTCCTCAAACCTCGCGTAGCGCCTGACTTCGACGTCCATTTCCACACCGGAGATAATTTCCTCGAGCATCTCTGGTGTGATTGGATAGGCCGACATCAGTTCCCGCACCGACGCGGCCAATTCTGGTTCGTCGGCAGTCTTTCCGCGCAGACTGCGTCTCCAGGTCGCCAGCTCGCGCCGCTTGGTGCCGGCATCCCGGGTGTCGTCATCCGCGATATCATCGATCAAGCGGCAAAACGCATAGAAAGTCGTAATATCGCGGCGACGCGCGCCGCTCATGGAAACAAAAGCGAGGGCGAGATTTGATTTACTTGCCCGTGTGATCTCGGCTGCGGGGTCGCTCCTTTTCATCCCGTCAATAGCGAATCCAGTTTTCCTGGGCAATGCGACCCGTCTCACATTGGCGGAACAGCACCACCCAGGAGGCCAGCAGCCAGCCTGTGACAAGTGCCCTGAGAAATACGAAACAACTTTTCCAGAGAACCATCGCGATCGTCCGATCAGCGATCGCCCCCCGCACCATCGCGTCGATCACGAGTATTAAAAAAAAATGAAGGGCGCAGATAAGAAAAAACCAACCGATCCGGGCGAAATCACGGTGAAGCAGTTGCCAGTGGGCCCGCAGCGCCGCCCGTAACGTTTCGTTGTGCAACACAAGGGAAATCTGGACCGAGCAGAAGGCAAGAATGAAGGCGCTCATGAAGACACGCTGCAGCGGCAAATAATCGAGCACGTCGGGCACGTTAACAAAGTAGGCCAGAAGAAGGGGCAATCTCAGGACGAGCATGCTGACGATGACGACAATACCCGCCCACTCCAGAACATAACTGAATCGCCGAACTGCGAATTCAAAGAGAGCTCCTTCTCGAAAACTAAGACCTTTGATCCAGGCAAGACAAACCGTCATTAAATAGACCTGAATGTAAACGCCGACGAAATATTCGAAGATGAATGAAACCGCATCGACGGAGGCAGCGATCTTCAGCAGGTGCGGGGTCGAGACCTCGGCGTTCCAGGCAGGCAACTTCCAAAATACGAGCGGTTTGATTATCGCGGCCAGCATGCTGACGAAGACCACGAGATAAATCGGGATGCTTGCCCAGCGGTAAAGTTTTCGAAGAGCGCGCCAAAGGGTGCCGTGCAGTCCCCGCCAATTAATCAACAGTAGAACCGCCGCGAGAACCGAGAATGGGTAGGTCGTAGTCGCATTGTCGAATATTCCCGCGACACTTTCGATTGCCGGCAGGGCGGCGTCGGACCAAACCTCCGAAAGCTGCGGCCACTGCCAGCTTGGGATTGCGATAATCTGCGCGAAATCAATTTCCGACGTGCTTTGAATTGGGGTGAAGGTCGCAAACTGGAAAACAAAATAGACAAATCCAAGGAGGGCAAAGGTGAGCCAGATGCGCTCGTAACGCGCGATACAGCGAAAACCATCGCGCAATGCCAATCGGATGGGATTGGCCAACATCACAGCCCCGTACCCAACGATCAAACCAGCCAGCGGGTAGACGCGCGACAGGCCGGTCATTGGCGCGCTAGCGAATTAAACCCCAATGCCGGTTGAACGGCCAGTAAACAATCAATCCGCGACCGACGACATTTTCCTCCGGTACCGGGCCCCAGTAACGGCTGTCGTAACTGGAATAGCTGTTATCACCCAAGGCGAAATAGCTTTGGGGAGGAACACTGAAACTTTCGGGAGGTGAAGCCAGGTAATCGCGACCGAGGGAATAGCCGCGGTAGGGAAATTTTGCGCTCATCACGCGCTGGAAACCGAAACCTTGCGCTGGTTTCCCGTTGATATAGAGCAGCGGCGGATCGATTCGCAAGTTGTCGCCTGGAGTACCTCCCAGTCGTTTGATAAAGAAGGGCGCTCCGCTTTCGGGATCTTCCGGCAGCAGCATCGGGATATGATTCGTGCGAAAAACGAATACATCCCCCCGATGAGGCTTGGCGAAATTGTACGAAAACTTGTCGACGAAAACCTGGTCCCCGGTATCGATCGCGCCGCGTGCGATCACATCCCCCTGTTTGTAGCGATTACCCGGGAAAACGTGAAAATCTTGCCGCAGGGTATCGGGTGGCGCATAGACGAGATGGGTTCCCCTGTCGGTCATCAATCGCGACCAGGTAAAAAAGAATAGATATTTCTGGGGGGTGATCTTTTCAATTCTCTCGTCCTGCGCGGCTACGACATTGATGTAATTGCGCCCAAGCACAAAGAACTCGACCACCTGG
This sequence comes from Chthoniobacterales bacterium, assembly GCA_036498205.1. Classification (GTDB taxonomy): domain Bacteria; phylum Verrucomicrobiota; class Verrucomicrobiia; order Chthoniobacterales; family UBA10450; genus AV69. Next base: position 13,845 of record DASXIC010000135.1, read on the forward strand.
CGAAGAATGTTAGGAGCAGGAGCGGTAGTAGGGTGACCGATAATGCCATTGAGCGTCGGCTGCATCGAGCCAGTGGGAATTTTGAACGGCTGAATAAAGTAAGACCGAACCGCTACCGCCACCACGATCGCGACCAAAATCACTTCGCAATTTTCCCGCCACCCCATTTCCCAATGCGGCGGCGAAAGCTTGTGCAATTCCTGATCGAGCGGTTCGGCCGTCTTTCGAATGCGCTCGCGCTCCCCCGTGCGCAAGGCTGATCGCAATTGATCGATTTGGGCGCCTAATCGCTCGCGCGTGACATCATCAAGAACATCGCGTTTGTAGCGCAAAAATTTTTCCGCATGCCGCAGTAGCAACCTGCTGTGTTTGATATCGCGGGGCTGAAACACGGGGCGAAAGCTACTCGATCAGGGCCGTTTGCAAATCGCAATTGGGCTTCGAGCAGAGTTTTGTCACCTAAAGGCCCGCTCCCAGCCAAGCACAGCGGCGGCTGCAATTGACTCCGTGTTGTAGCGTGCGCTGTCCCAGCGCAAATCAATCCATTCCGCTGAGGACAGCGGACACTACAGCTTTTGTGGTAGGGGCGATTGACCTTGCCAGTCCGGCTCGGACCCGCCCTCGGCGGTCTCCTCCGACTAACCCTACTCCAGGCTGTAAATTTCCACCAAACCGACACCCGTGCTGTTGTTCGCGCCACGTACAATTGCGGTGTAACTGCCGGGCGCTAACGTGGCCACAATGGCTGACTCGGCATCTGCTGTCGGAGGCAAGGTTGTGGCTTCGATCTCTGTCTTCTGGGTGTCTTTCCA
>DASXIC010000136.1:0-2108 GCA_036498205.1 Chthoniobacterales bacterium
TCAAGGGCGTATCGGACCCGGCTTTTTTGCCACGTCGATGGGTGTTCGAGCAGTCAGCGTGCCCGTTTCGAGCAGCCCTCAGGATGAGCGGGCAACGGGAATCGAACCCGCATGGCCAGCTTGGAAGGCTGGAACTTTACCATTAAGCTATGCCCGCTTGAGACAAACCTGACCCGCGTGCCCGCCGCTGCCAAGTGCTTTTTCGGACGCTCATTGCTTGATAAAACCTGGTTGTGCTACTAGCACTGACTTTATGAAACGCATCAGCCTTCTCTTTTACGCCGCACTTGTGCTTTCTGGCAGCGCTCGAGGCGATCTCACAATCGTGCAAAAAGTCGAAGGAGCCGGCGCGAACCTGGATCAGATGGTCATCAAAATGAAGGGTGAAAAAACCCGGATCGAAACAGGTCCATCAACCTCGACCATCATTGACGGCAAAACCGGTGACACCACCACGTTGTTGCATTCGCAAAAGCAGGTCATGCGGATCCCGGGCGAAAGAGTAAAGGCGATGGTCGAAATGGCGAACAAGTTCAAAGCTACAGGGACGGCACCCGGTCAATCATCCAAGCTCAACGCCACCGGCAAAACGGAAAAAATCGCTGGAATGGACACTCAAATTTATACCGCGGAAGGTCCACAGTGGAAGGCGACCTACTGGATCGCGATCAGTTACCCAAATGCTTCCGAGATCCTAAAACAAATGCAGGCAATGCAGCCCGCGCAATGGGGTGGACAGAACAGCGGCATCCCAGATTATCGCAATTTTCCGGGCGTGCCGATTAAGACAGTGATCGACCTGGGCGGTAAGCAAATCACGAGCACATTAGTTTCGATAAAACAGGATCCAATCGCCGACGCCGACTTCGCGATTCCGCCAGGCTATACGGAAATGAAATTGCCGGCCATCATAGGCGGAAAAAACACTCCCGCGGAAGGGCAGGGTGCGTCGCAAATGCCGACTCTGCCGCAGACCGCGCCCAGCGTTTCACCAACTCCCTAGGCAATCTCTTTGTGGCGGCGTCGCTCGTTCTCGCGTCGCAGTCACCGCGCCGCCGGGCCCTGCTCCGGCGATACGGATTTAAATTCGAAGTGGTTCCCGCGCGGGTTGAGGAACTCGAAAGCGCACACTTATCTCTGTCTGAGCTAACGATTGCGAACGCCACCCGCAAAGGCCGAGTCGTCCAACGCCAGCGGAACGCAGCGATCGTTCTCGCGGCCGATACGCTTGTCTCGCTCAATGGCGAAATAATCGGCAAGCCGCGAGACATGGACGAGGCCCGGCTCGCCCTGCGGCGGCTGAGCGGACGCGCCCACCAGGTGTGCACCGGCGTCTTCGTCGCAGGTCCAGGTCAAACAGTCGCCAGTTTCTCGGAAATTTCCTGGGTCCGCTTCCGCAAACTGAGTGAGTCGGCGATTGCTGATTACCTGGCCAAAATCAATCCGCTCGACAAAGCCGGCGCCTATGCTGCTCAGGGAGCGGGTCGCGAGATCATCGCATCGGTCGAAGGTTCGTTCACAAATGTAGTCGGCCTCCCAATGGAACGCACGATCCAGGTGCTGGCCAGCTTTGGGATATATCCGGCGCGCTAGCGAGTTTCGATGGCTACTTCGGTGCGATGCGGCGAAGCCTGAGCCGGCTCGCGTTTCAAAACCCGGTAGAGAAACCAGACAATGAAGCAATTGATCAACAAAATCGTCACCGCTGCGATGCTTGGACGATAATAAATATGGCGCACCTCCAGCGGAATGAGCGCTCCGGTGGCGAAGACCATGAAATATTCCGCCCATCGTTTTTGGAGATAAACACCGATACCTTCAGTAAAAAGAATAGCCGCGTAAAACAGCGCCAGGAATCCCGTTGCCCGGAGTGCGCCGCCGGCAAGCACATCCTGTAATTTGGCCAGGAGATAAACGACGGCCCTGCTGTGCTTGAGGAGAATTTCGTCCGCGGCCCAATCCGACATGCTGTCGAGCCATCCCGTGCGGGAATTCAGAAAGATCAGCGAGAAACCAAGGACCAGAAGAAGAACGCCTTTTCCGATTTTAAATAATGCGATCAGCTTAAGATAGCGGACCCGATTTTGTGGCCGGAGAATTTTTGGTTC
>DASXIC010000137.1:0-2997 GCA_036498205.1 Chthoniobacterales bacterium
GTTTTGAGCCGGTAAACTTTGTTGCCGCGCGTATAAGCAATGGTGACGGAGTTCGACTTCGAAGGGTCGCCTTCGTGCTTCACCCATACGGTTGTGCTGTTCAGACGAATTCTGGTGGATTGGCCGAGCCGATCGAGCGCCTGAAAATCTATATTGTTGCGACAAACGGCTTCGAGCGTATTGGCTCCGGGAATTGCGTCAGGTATGAGCGTCTTCACCATATGACGCGCGATTCCGTCATTACCGCCCGGGAATGAAAGCGAAGGCTCATCCATGGAGCGATCGACATCGAAGGCATAAATGCAGTAGGCGGAAAGAACGTCTGGTCCAGCGCCGTGGCCACTTCCTTCGTCGGCCATGAACGTTTGGATCGTCGGCTTGCTCAGACCGTAGTTCTCCATCAGATAACGCTCGATGGTTACACTGTCAATCTGTCGCGATTTTTCATCGCCAGGATATTCAAAAGGCAAGCCCGGTTTTTGCTGCTCGTGATACCTGAGCAGTTCAGCTCGCATTTGATCGGGAATTGGCGCGCCGTCTAGTTTATTTTTCCAGGGATCGATCATCCACATGCCCAGCGTTTTGCCGAACTTTGCGCCGAAATAAAAAGCGTCAGGACCGCGCGCATCTTCGAAACTGTTTCCGAGCGGAATTTCAGGAGACGAACTACCCCATTGCTGATAATTAAATCCGTTCCAGTCCAGGCCGATCAATTCAAAAAATCTGCCCATGAAGCTGTGGGGAAGTGGAACCTGAAAGTGGTCGGCCCCCTGTGGACCCATGATTCGCTGGCCATCCACGATGAATTCGTTACGTTTAGCCTCGCCGCCGAATACCGGATGGTTATCAAGAACCAGGCAATTGTGCTTGGCGCCACCGTACTTTTTGAAAAACAGAGCCGCCGAAAGGCCGCTGACCCCCCCGCCCACGACCACGCAGTCAAATACTTCACCGGTATCGATTATGTCTGCCGGTAACGAGTCGAAGGCGCCATTGCGAATCTGGTGCCCGGCGGTCATCACTTCAAAGGTGTTGCCGTTTGAGTGGGCGTAGTCGCCGACACCGCCGTATCCGGTCCATTCTTCTTGTTGTGCCAAAAGCTGCTTCGGCGTCAGCGAGCCAAGTAGCGCGCCGCCAGCGGCCAGCAGAGTGGAGTTCAAAAAATCGCGGCGGCAAATCGGCTGATTTAATCCGAGAGAATCATCGTGCTTGTCATTGTCGTCGTTCAAGAACCTTAAACTCCCTTTCTCCAATCAGAGTCGCTGCCTTTTTTCAGTCGAATGGTTAGCGATCCGTCGGGATTAGTGGGCTGCCGGCACCCCCATCGCACCGGACGCCGCACACCCTTCACTTCTATTTCAGCGCGAAGAATGATCTGTTGTCCGTCCATCCCTTGGGGAAGAATGATCGATGCTTGACGAAACTGGCCGGCGCGTGGTTCGCCGGCATCGAGATTGCCTCCAACTTTCACTTTTCCATCGAGACTCTCGGCGTAAACTCCTAGTACTCCGGGCACTCCCGCGACGCCGTCATTGGCGATGCCGAGAATCAACTCCATCGTGTCATAACGCTTTCGCTGCCATATTAATGATGGCCTTACCCGGTACCCGAGCCGCTGTTCCATAGCGCGAAGCGAGTCGGGATATTTCTCATAATAGCGGCGGATATTGTCGGCCTCAGTCCACAAACCAAAATAATTTGTGCCGATATCGAGAGCATGAAAACCCGCAGTCTCGCGGTATGGCTCCCGGATCGGTCCGCCGATCCGGTGAGGGTAGTCATCGGTGGGATACGCCTCATTGTCGTTTCCCACGAATGCCAGCATCGCGGGCGGCAGTTTGCTCAGACACGCCTTTTCTTCATCCGCATAATCGGAGAGAACATAGTGACGGTTTTCTCCGTCTTCAAGAACAGTAGCGAGCCAGTCAGGACGGTGCGCAAGTTCTTCGATCTGGATCGGCTCATCCATAATTAAGCTATCGGAACGCAACCAGCATCCAGAACGGACCGCCAGATCCAGCACCTGCCGGTTGCCCACATTGCTGATGTCAGGTTCCGTGTTCACCGCCAGAGGAGTGCGCTTCCAGGTGTCGATCTGCAATTGTGTCATTTGTACGAACGTCTTTTCGGCTGTCAGGTAGTCGGGAAAAGGATTGGGTAAGTCGTTGGTGTGACCTTCGCCCCAGAATCCGTACATCATCAAGTCCATGTATTCGGTCTGCGGATTGCTATCGAAGCGCTCCGCCAGCAACTGGTTCAATTCGATGAATGCTTTCTGAAATTCCGGAGAATCATAACGCGGCTCATAAAAATCAAAACTGGTGTGGTGTTCCTTGGACTTTCCGCCGATGTTGACGATGGGAACTTTGTCATGAAGGAAGTCGGGTAGGGCAAGTTTTTGCGGCTGGGTGTTGGGAGTGGAGAGCTGAATCCTGAATCCCACGCCGAGGTTATGGCGCTTGGCGGCATCGAAAGTGGCTTCCCAAACGGGTGATAGCGAGAGCTTACCGGGGCTGGACTGAACGTCTCTCCAATCGCAGCGAATATATAAGACGTCAACGAATGGCAGCGCTGCCATTTTTTCCACTGCTTGCTCGAGTGTCTCTCGACCGCACATCACGCCCAGCGCCGGACCATTTTCTTCCCACGTGTAGCCGACGAGGCCGGTGCCAAAATTTCGTATGTGTTCGCGGGAAGGATCAGTAACGAAGATGGTGAACCAGCCCGCGTCCTGGCTGATCCCAAACGGTCCTTGATCGAGCCGGTTGTTTACCGGCGGCCCCGATCCGAAATCGTAGCCGTGCCAGAGATGATCCGGTACATCTGCCCACATTCTTTTGGGCGCGAGGGTCGCGGCTGTTGCAACGCCTAAACTTGTTTTGACGAAATCTCGCCTACGCATGTTGCGCCTCTTTTCCTGAATTGCCTGGGATTTTCAACGTAATGATGTCAGTCTCTGACACGATCGCTATCAGCCGTGACGGCCATTTGCGCGCA
>DASXIC010000138.1:0-3460 GCA_036498205.1 Chthoniobacterales bacterium
AAAGGGCTTCGCCGTGAAACCAGTCCCAGCCGCTCAGCTGATAGGCGTTAAAACAAGTCCCGCGGTGAGGTAACAAGAGAATGCGAGCGATCACCACGAGCAAGGCAACGCCCCACGCAACGATAGCCAGCAGATCCAAATAACGGATGTGCTTAGTGCCTGGCTCCATAACGATGCAAGACGGCTACTGTTCACTTGTGCAATTAGGAAGCACAAAACCCTTCGGATCAGGCCAGCAGTCGCGCGGGCGTTGTAATACGAGGCATGGGATTTAGAACCAATCGTGAAAGGACTCCGGATTCCATGAGCCGCAAATCGGACGCGATATCCGGGTTGAGTCGGCCAAATTGGAAAAACCATACTCAAACGGCACCAACGCCTTTAGACTTTATATGACATATATTGTATGATGTTATGGGCGTGCGCACCAGCGGGGCTGAAAACTTGGTAGATGTGCTACCCTGTCCGCCGGGGTTATGTCTCAAATGAGCGTTTTACCGCGGCCTCCTTCGTCTCCGGCGGAATGGGAGGCTTATTTCGATCTTCGATGGCGTATGCTGCGTCATCCGTGGGGCCAGCCCCGCGGGAGCGAGCGCGATTCGCTCGAAGAGACCGCGATTCACCTTCTCATTACGGATAACGCGGGCAGTGCCCTGGCCTGCGGTCGTTTACATCTTAATTCGCCGACCGAAGCGCAGGTTCGTTACATGGCGGTCGATGATTCCGTCCAAGGACAGGGCTATGGGAGCGCGATCCTTACTGCATTAGAGGCGGAAGCTCAGAGATTCGGAGCTTCCCGCATCATTCTGAATGCACGAGACAATGCGATCAAGTTCTACGAAAAGCATGGTTATACCGTGGTTGAAGAGGCCGACACGCTTTTCGGGGCAGTCCGCCATGTGCGCATGCAGAAGTCGATGGTTAGAGGCTGAGGAAATTGGGTTTAATCCATTTGTTACGTAAGGATGGAAAATAGATAAAGCGAAGCTTTGGCGATGTGATGAACTAAGAAAAGGGGGCGGTTCGGTGAACCGTCCCTACCGGGGTGCTGGAAATAGGGGCGCTGCCGACTGATTGCCGGTCCGGCAGATGGGCGATTGAGGTCAGTCGCCCCTACCAAGTCAAATCCCGCAATGTCGTCTTGACCGTGACCGACCGCGGGCTAGCCTCGCCCCATCCTATGAAACTGCGCCTTGTTGTCTTCGTGTTGCTTTCTTTAATTGGCATGTTTGTAACGCCTGGGCTTCGGGCCCAGGAAGGCAGCATCAGACAGGCAATGTCACCGGAAGAGTTTCATAAGGCCGGTCTCGACAAGCTTTCACCTGAGGAACTGAACAGCCTTGATCGATGGCTCCAAGGCGATCGCGAGAAAACGGCGAAGAAGGCGGCGGCGCGTACCGCGAAAACGAAAATGGACCTTATTGTTAGTCGAGTGGACGGCACCTTTAGCGGACTTGGTGGCGGAACTGTCATCCAGCTCGAAGACGGGACCGCTTGGAAACAGGCCAACTCCGACGATCATTTTCGCGGAACCTCGGTAGATCATCCGGGTGCGGCCGTGCAGCACGGAGTTTTCGGTTACAAAATGCGAATCGAAGGCGTCCCGGAATTCTACGTCGACCCAGTCCGGAAATAGTTAGCCTTAACTGACAACGCTGGCCGGGACCAGTCGTGCCAGTCCGAAAGTTTCGTGTGTCAAGCGCGCAGCGGAATCTGCGTCATTTTCATCGATGACGACAGCAATCTTGATTTCGGAGGTAGAGATCAATTGGATGTTCACCCCGCCTTTTCCGAGGCATTGAAACAACTTTGCCGCGACCCCCGAATGGGAGCGCATTCCGATTCCAACAACGCTGAGCTTGGCTACTCCATTGCGCGCCGAGATTCCTGTCGCGCCGGTTTCTTTCACAATTGGAGCCAGAACCTGCCGAGCTTGCTCGAGATCGTTCTCGTGGATAGTGAAAGACAAATCGGTCGTTTTCCCGGTCGAGACGTTTTGCACGATCATGTCGACGATGATATTGGCCGACGCGATCGCACCAAAAATGTGACCGGCCACACCCGCCTGGTCGGGCACGCCCCGGATAGTGACCTTTGCTTGTTTGCGGTCGACACTGACACCTCGCACAACCACATCCTCCATGTGGCTGGTTTCTTCTTTGGCCAAGGTGCCGGCGAGGCCGGTAAAGGTTGAACGCACTTCGAACGGCACCGCAAATTTCTTGGCGAACTCCACCGCGCGCGACTGCATCACTTTCGAACCGCCGCCGGCCATCTCGAGTAGTTCGTCGTAAGAAATCTCGTCGAGCTTTTTGGCATCGCCGATCAATCGCGGATCGCAGGTAAACACACCGTCCACGTCGGTGAAGATCTGGCAAGCGTCGGCGTTTAATGCTCCGGCGAGCGCGATCGCGGTAAGATCTGATCCGCCGCGGCCGAGGGTCGTTGTTTCTCCTTCGGGGTTTTGCCCCTGAAATCCGGCAACCACGACAATGTAATCTTCATCCAAGAGATTGTGAATCTGTCGCGGGCTGATATTCGCAATCTTGGCTTTGCTATGAGTTCTGTCGGTCAGGATTCCCGCTTCCGCGCCAGTCAAAGAAACAGCGCGGATACCTAGAGCGTTCACGGCCATCGCGGTCAAAGCCGTGGCCGCATTTTCGCCGGTGGCGAGCAAGAGATCGAATTCACGCGGCGTTGGTTTTGGCGAAACAGCATGAGCGAGCTTGATCAAATTGTCTGTCGCTCCCGCCATCGCGGATATGACCGCGACCACGCCCCAGCCGTCGCGATGCGTATCGACAATACGTTGCGCGACGTTGCGAATCCGCTCTGCATCGCCCACCGAAGTACCCCCATATTTTTGGACGATTAAACGCACGGCAGGATTACAAGAATCGGTAAAAGGCGGAGCGGACGCATCGACGACGGTTTGCGATGTTGTCGCATGCCTGTCAAATCCATCGGTTAGCTCATGATCGCAGCGCGCACCGCCTCTGAATCAGCAGAAACCGGCGCAGTTGGCGAAAAATCTTTGGCGATAACATCCGTATCTTTCAAGCCATGGCCGGTGACAGTACAAACGACGATTGCGTTCTTCGACCATGGTTTGTTTCCTCCAAACGACGAAGATTTCATTAAACTTGCGATGGGTGTTGCACTCGCAGGCTCGACGAAGATTCCTTCATGTCGCGCCAACCAAAGCTGAGCCTCAAGAATTTCCTCGTCGGTGACGGTTTCAACAGCCCCATTGGATTCCTCGATCGCGCGTTGCGCTGATTGCCAACTTGCGGGATTTCCAATGCGAATTGCCGAAGCGATCGTCTCCGGCTTTTCGATCACGCGTTTGTGAAACAGCGGGGCGGCGCCGGCGGCCTCGATTCCAATCATCCGCGGCAACCTTCGGGACTTGCCAAGTTTGTGGTATTCGGAATAGCCGGCCCAGTAGGCACTCAAATTG
>DASXIC010000139.1:0-47106 GCA_036498205.1 Chthoniobacterales bacterium
ATAAGAACGGCAAAGTGACACTTCCATTTAATACGAGCGGAATGTATCGGGGCTATCTCGATCAGAACGGCAAGTTTGTCGTCGAGATTTACAGAGACCGCTGAATCTGTTTGGTTCCGACGACGGCTCTCGATCTGGCCGAGAGTGTCACGCCATGTTACCACCGTTTTCGGCTGTCCTTCCTGCATTCAACGAAGCGGTCCGTATTCGGGATACATTGCTCGCGACTATGGCCTATCTCGAAAAAGTTAGTCCCCAGAGTGAGATTATCGTTGTCAACGACGGTTCGACCGACCGCACGGGTGATGTGGTCCGGCAGGTTTTTGCCGAACACACATTTCGATCTGCTCTGTTATTGGAGAATTTTCCCAATCATGGCAAAGGCGCGGCGGTGCGAAAAGGATTGCTGGCCGCGAACTGGCCCGTTGCGGCTTTCTTTGATGCCGATCTTTCCACTCCTATTGAGGAGCTATTGAAAATCATCGACCCGATCGCGGCTGGCGAAGTCGATATAGCATTTGGTTCGCGCGCGCTGGATCGCAAGCTCATTGGCAGGCATCAACCATGGCGGCGAGAGCAGGCTGGCCGTGTTTTTAATTTAATTGTCCGGCTCGCGACTGGGTTGCCCTTTTGGGACACACAATGCGGCTTCAAGGCTTTTCGCATGCAATCGTGTCGCCAAATTATCGAGGCGGCCAAAATTGACGGTTTTGGTTTCGATGTGGAGTTATTGCTTCTCGCCCAGCGTGCCGGATTGAAGTTGCGCGAGATTCCGGTGCGCTGGAACCACTATGAAGGCAGCAAGGTCCATTTCATCCACGATAGTTTGCGCATGTTGCGCGAAGTGATGGTGCTGCGCAGTCGTCTGAATGCCGGCGATTACGATATTGTGCTATCTCGCGCCTGAATAAAAAAAGCGGCGCGCAACTTCGATTGCGCGCCGTTGATCCAATTCGTTCTATTTTTTTACGATTTCCGCGTTCTCCAACATGGCGACGCCACCCCGCTCTGCCATCTTTCCCTTGAGGGTGATTGTCTTCCCGGCGTAGTCCGCCAGAGTTTCATTCATTGGTTTGTGATCACCGACGACCAGATACGCTTTCCCGTTGGAAACGATGCCGACGGGACCGTTGCCTTTGATGCATTTGGCGGCGCATCCGGCATGCTTCTCACCGGTAGCATTGTGATCGACGTAGCACATCATGTCGACGACCTCTCCGGTGATTTCCTTCGACGCCGAAGCATCGAGAGTATCTTTGCCCTGCTCTTGTGCCAGCGCTAGCGGCGAAAAGGCGAGTGCCGAGATAAACCCGGTCGCAACCGCGATTTTTATGGGTCTGGGAACTGTAGAGTTAAACATGTCCAAAAGTGCTCTTGCAAGTAATCCCGGTCAATGGCGAGCTGTTGCCGGGCGCCACCCTTCGCAGGAAATGCGCTTGGGTTTAGGAAAGCGACGAGGTTAGGAAAGCGACGATTACAGCTGCTTCTCAATCAATTCGGAGAACTGCTCGAAAAAATAGGCGGCATCATGAGGGCCGGGAGCAGCCTCGGGATGATATTGAACGCTGAAAACCGGAAGGTCTTTGTGACGCATTCCTTCGACCGTGCCGTCATTCAGGTTTACGTGTGTAATTTCGATTTCCCGCGGCAATGAATCTGGATCGACCGCAAACCCATGATTTTGCGAGGTGATAGCGACCTTGCCCGATTGTAAATCCTTAACGGGCTGATTCCCTCCGCGATGTCCAAACTTCAATTTGAAGGTCCGGCCGCCGAACGCGAAGCCGAGCACTTGATGCCCTAGGCAAATTCCGAAAATCGGTTTGCGTCCCATCAGATCGCGCACGGTCTGGTGTGCGTATGGTAGTGCTTCCGGGTCACCCGGACCATTGGAGAGAAAAATGGCGTCTGGATTTAATTCCAGCACTTTGTCTGCGCTCGTATTCGCCGGCACAACAGTAACGCCGAATCCCCTTTGTCGGAGCGATCGCAGAATATTTCGTTTCATTCCGTAATCGAATGCGACGATCCGATGCCGGACCGGTGGCAGCTTGGGCGCCTGGTCTCCCGTTGCCAGGGACCATTGCTGGCTCAACTCATCAGTGGGATCCCATTGGTAGATTTCGGAGGTCGTGACTTCCTGCACATAGTCCATTCCCACTACGCCGCTGCCTTCAACGGCCCTTTGGATCGCCTCCTCTGCGGATATCTGTTCAGTAGTCAGACATGCCTTCATGGCACCGCGCGTTCTCAGGTGGCGTGTCAATGCGCGCGTGTCGATACCCTGCATCCCGGGTATCTCCCAGCGTTTCAAATAATGATCGAGCGATTCCTCAGCTCGCCAATTACTCGGGAGTTGAGTGAGCTCTTCGATGACGAATCCGCTTACATGCGGCTGAGTGCTTTCCTGGTCAGCGGTGTTAGTTCCGTAGTTTCCAATGAGCGGATACGTCATTGCTACGATCTGTCCCCGGTAAGAAGGATCCGTCAGCACCTCCTGGTAACCGGTCATGGAAGTGTTAAAGCAGATTTCGCCCACCCGCGTGCCGCTCGCTCCAAATGATGCACCTTCGAAAATCCGCCCGTCTTCCAAGGCAAGCAGCGCGTGCATTAAATCAGACGGATAGCAGATCGTTGCAGACCTGAAAGTTGAAATGAGCTGCGATTTAAGAAAAAGCCCGAACTGGTTACAGCCCGGGCTTTCTTAAATTTTACCCCGCGTATGCCGTTTAGGCAGATTACCCGTCCCTTTCGGTAACGGGCGGACGACCATCGCGAGAGCGTCTGACTTCCAATTAAGGCGTGCCATGTTCCCAAAAAATTCGCGACCAAGCCTCCTTAGTTAATCAAGTATCGGTTCGGGAATCTCACCTGTATCTCGAACAACGCAGGGTAAAGCGCTAAAAATTATCAGTGGAGAGTTGAGAGAAAAGCACTGGTTTCCTGCTCAACTCTCGACCGACAATCTTCAGCTGTTTCAAAGAACTATTCGCGCAACTCCGCCCGAATCTCGCGTTTCAACCGGTCGCGAATCCGTGCGTGGGCCGCGCTTACTTCGTCGTTAGTTAGTGTCCGGTTTTTATCGCGATATGTCAATGAATAGGCGAGTGACTTTTGTGTTTCCCCGGGTGATTCGGAGACTTTTTCTGTGAATAAGTCAAACAGTTCCACCCGCTCCAGGAGCGGTTCCTGCACCGCTGCGATGACATGTAAGATTTCTGCGTGCGTTACGTTCGGAGCGACAAACATGGCAATGTCCCTCCGCACTGCCGGGTATCGGTCTACTTCCTTGAACCGTCTTGCGCGCTCTTGCGAACGGGTGATTTCGAGAAGGTCGATTTCGCCGACCAGGACTGGTCCTTTCGCGTCGAGCTTCGCCGCTTCGGTGCTTGCAAGCTGCCCGCAAAAGCCTACCCGTTTTTTGGCAAACAAGATATCGGCCGTCAGAACCAGGCCGGGCTCTTCGCCGCGGCGAAACTTAAGGTCCGGCAAACGCAGCGATTCAATCACCCCCTTGAGATCGAAGAAGTCGAGCGGGCGCTCCGGTTTCTCGCGCCAGTTCGCGGCGAGATCGCCCCACATGCCGATAACCAACGCTCGATGTTGCTCTCCGCTTTGTGGTGCAAACACATTTCCAATCTCAAACAGCGCAATCTTATTGGCTCCGGCCCGAATGTTACGCGCCATGACTTCGAGCAATCCCGGCAACAAGGTTGCGCGTAGCGCGCCATGATCTTCGCTTAATGGATTTCGCAGCTCGAGGTGGTGGCTCGTCCTTGCAAAGCCGTTACGCGCGATGAAGGAGGAAGTACGCGCTTCGTTTAAACCCAGAGCAACCAAATTCCGCTGTAGCTTCGTTTCAAAATCATAAACGCGGTCCGCCGCGCTGGCGGGCGTGAAACGGCTGCGATCCGCGCTTGGGATGTCGCCGATTCCACGAGCGCGCACGATTTCTTCGATCAAATCGACATCGCGTTGCAGATCGCGTCGATAGCTTGGAATTTTCCACGAGCGTTCTCCCTCTTTCCGTAAGCCAAAACGCGACAAGATTTCGTCCGCTGTTTTCGGTTCGATGTGTTTGCCGAGGACGCGGTCGCATCGCTCGTAGAGCAACGACACGTTTGCAGGATCCGAAGGAAGCTGGCCTGCGATGGAAATGCCTTTATCCGGTCTGCCAGTCGCAAGTTCACTCATCAATTCAGCGGCACGATTTGACGCGCGTAAAATCATTTGCGGATCTACGCCACGTTCGAAACGATAACTCGCGTCACTGGGTAAATTTAAAGTGCGCGCGGTACGGCGGATACTCGCCGGCAAAAAATAGGCGGCCTCGAGCAAGACGTTTTTGGTCGCGTCGGTCACGCCGGTATCTTCGCCGCCCATGACCCCGCCAAGGCCAATGGCACGTTCCTCGTCGGCAATGACGAGGTTCTCCGGTGTCAGCGTATATGTTTTGCCATCGAGAGCGACGAACTTTTCTCCGGCGTTGGCGAGACGGACGATAATGCCACCTTTGAGCTTATCGGCGTCGAATGCGTGAGTCGGTTGTCCCAACTCGAGCATCACCAAATTAGAGATATCAACAATGTTGTTGATCGAACGAACGCCGGCTCCTTCGATTTTCGCACGCAACCAGCTCGGGCTGGGTCCGACCCTGATATTCTTGATCAGGCGTGCCGAATAGAAGGGGCATTCACGGAGCGCCAAAATCTTCACAGGCGTTGCCGCTTTGCTTGAGAGCGCCACATCGCCCGGTTGCAATGCCGGGTTAACTGAAATCGGCGGGTGCAGTTCTTTCCCGGTTAATGCTCCAATCTCCCGCGCCAAGCCGAAGTGGCTGAGCAAATCTCCTCGATTAGGCGTAATCTCAACGTCGAGTACGGTATCGATCGGAAATATCTCCTTGATGGGCGCGCCGATCCTGGCGTCGGGAGAAAGGATCACCAGCCCAGACCCGTCTTCGGCGATAGCGAGTTCCTCCGCGCTGCAAAGCATCCCGTCGCTTTCAATCCCGCGCAGTGTGGTTGCGCGAATCTTCAAACCACGTGGCAATTCTGCGCCCGGCAATGCCAGCACCACTTTGTCCTCGACTTTGTAGTTCTTTGCCCCGCAAACGACCTGCCGCGTTTGCCCACTGCCATCATCGACGACGCAGATGGTTAGGCGATCGGCGTTTGGGTGTTGCCTCGATTCTTTGATCTGGCCAACGACCACCTTATCGAAATCTGCGCCGCGCGAATCGATTCGCTCGATTTCGATCCCGGCCATGGTGAGCAATTCGGAGAGTTGATCGACACTCGGAGGCAATTCAACAAACTCACCCAGCCAGTTAACCGAAAATTTCATGTTTCAATGCTGTTTTGCCCAAGCGATGCGAGGGAACTTGCGATCGCTTTGAATCATTGAAGAGATCCCTCGCTTTGCCCAAGATAACACTTGAGCGAGACGTGTTTGCTTTCATGTGAATTGGCGCAGAAATCTCAGATCGTTTTGCGCAAAGAACCGGATATCGGGGATGTCGAACAAAATCATTGCCAGTCGATCCATGCCCAGCCCGAAGGCGAAACCCGTCCATTTTTCGGGATCGTAGGCTTTATCGCAGCGCGCCTCATTTACGGCGTCGAAAACGGCAGGATGCACCATGCCGCACCCGCAAATCTCAATCCATTGTTCTCCGGACTTGAGCGCTCTCGATTTAACGTCAATTTCAAAGCTCGGTTCGGTGAATGGAAAATAATGCGGCCTGAAACGGACGGCGGTATCGGCACCGAAGAGTTCGCGCAGAAAAAATTCAAGCGAGCCCTTTAAGTCTGCTACGCTGACATTTTCGTCCACGTAAAGACCTTCGATCTGGTGAAATTGGGCGCTGTGGGTGGCATCGATTTCATCGCGCCGGTAAACGGCGCCAGGTGCGATCACCCGAATCGGTGGCGGCGCTGATTCCATCGTGCGAATCTGCACAGTCGAAGTGTGGGTGCGGAGGAGGCGGCCATCAGGCAGGTAAAAGGTGTCTTGTTCGTTTCGAGCTGGGTGATCGGGCGCGGTGTTGAGCGCGTCGAAGCAGTGCCATTCGGTCTCAATTTCCGGGCCTTCCGCCAGTGCGAAGCCCATTTGGCGAAAAATGGCTATGCTCCGATCAAGCATCTGGGTAAGCGGATGGAGGGCGCCCTTTTCGTGTTCTGTTCCCGGTAGGGAAATATCGATGTTCGCAATTGCAGCCGATTCATTTACGGCTCGGAATTGTTCTACTCGCGTTTCGATTGCCGCCGCGACGTTCGTCCGCACTTCGTTGAGCAGCTTACCGACAATCGGTTTTTCCTCTTTCGGAAGGGCCTTCATCTTCTCACTCCATTCCGCAATACTGCCGCTGCGGCCGAGAAACCGCACGCGGATGAGGCCAAGCGAATGCTCATCCTCGGCGGAGGCGATCGCGCGCAACGCGTCAGTCCGCAACTGTTCCAAGGGATGAGTCATTGATACGGTTGTAGCGTCCGCTCTCTCAGGGAACAAGTCACGCAGACATCCCCTCGCGAAAACGAACGCTAGAAAGGATCAAGCAGTTTTTGTTGAAGCGGTCTTCTTTTCGAGCGCGCTTTTCGCCTGTTCGATTATTGAGGCGAACGTTTTTTCGTCAGTAACGGCGAGTTCCGCCAGAATCTTTCGATCAAGGCCAATCCCCGCTGCTTTCAGTCCCTCCGCGAATCGGCTATAAGTCAGGCCGTTAGCCCGGACCGCGGCGTTCAGTCGCTGAATCCATAGCATGCGGAAGTTCCTTTTGCGCGTTTTACGGTCGCGATAGGCCCAATATTGGCCTTTCATCGTCGCGTCCTTGGCGTAACGGAAGAGTTTCGACCGGCGGCCCCGGTACCCTTTTGCTTTTTTCAGGACCCGGCGGCGCCGCTCACGACTGGCCGGGGCATTAGTTGCTCTTGGCATTGTTTCTTACCCGCAACGGCGGGACTCCTTTCAGCGTGCTGTTCTTAAATAATAAGAGATCTGCCCGACCTCGCCCGCTGATTTGATCCAGCCGATGCCGAATCAGGTGTGCAGATCATGGTTCAATTGTGAACCGGGCGTGCAAAATAGACAGGCTCAGGCAAATGACAAGTTTCCCATTGGCCATGGGAGCACGATTTCTTAGAATCGCCGGGTGAACTGGCTCGCGCGATACCGGCCCGCTGTTTTCGCAACTATTTGCCTGTTCTGGACCGCGGTGATTATCGCCGGCCACTTTTTTGTCGAAATACCTTTTCTTTCCTTTCCCTGGCGCGCCGAACAGGGGTTCCAGGATTTGCTGCGCCGGGAAGGTCGCCAGACGCCGGTTCGGGAGGATTTTGTTTTTGTCGGAATCGACCAAAGCTCACTCGAAATGCCGCCGCTTTCGCCGGAAGAGTTGGCGAACAATCGCGCCTTTCAATTAATGACGGAACACAGCTTCCCGTGGTCGCGGGAACTCTGGGCGTTGTTGCTTGATCGATTGTTTAACGCGGGTGCCCGCATGGTCCTGTTCGACATGGTCTTCAATCCGCCGAATGAAGGCGACCCGGCATTCCATGCCGCGCTCGACCGGTATCGAGACCGGGTCGTCATAGGCGAGAATTTCGACACTCAAAACTCTGCTCAGCTCGTCGTCCCTAATCCGAACCTCATTCCGCCGCCGGCCGAGGACGATGATCGGGTCGGATTCGTCAATTATTTTAACGATCCGATCGATGGGAAACTCCGGGCCGCGCGCTTCTTCACTTCGGATCGGCAACTGGCAGGGCTTCCTCCGCATCCGAGCGAAAAGTTGTACGCTTCGTTGCCGACACGAGCGTTGACGAAATTGGGTCGAGAAGCGGATGCCATTCATGACCAGCGCGATCATCTTTTCCGTTTCAGTCCGAACGACGCTTACTTGCCACATCCGCTCTACGAGCTTTTCGATCCGAAATTTTGGCAGGCGAATTATGCCGAGGGCGCCTTCTTCAAAAACAAGGTTGTTATTGTCGGCGCCTCTGCGCAAATCCTCCACGATTTTATCGATACCCCGATGAGTCCGTCGACTCCCGGCCCGGCTGTGCATTTGCAGGTAATCGCTGCCGCTCTTGCCCATGAGTTTCTCCGGCCAACCACGCCTCGAGTTATGCTCGGCCTGGTCGTAGCCGCTGGCGCGGCGGCATGGAGTTTAGTCACGCTTCTACGGAGACCGCTGCTTTGTTTGCTCTCCGTCCTCGCCATCAGCGCGGTGTATCTCGTGGTGGCGCGAATCGCATATGATCGCTCCGGTCTGTTGCTCACCGCCGTACCAGTGCTCTCGGCCTTTCTTCTCGTTGGCGCGAGCACGCTCGGACTCGATTATGCGATTGAACGGATGGAAAAATTGCGCACCCGCCGCACGCTGGAGCGCTATGTCTCCAGAAATCTCGTCAAAGAAATCCTTGAAAACCCGGACAGCTATTACAGCAGCATGCGGGGTGCGCGCAAACCCGTCACAGTATTGTTTTCAGATCTGGTTGGTTTCACCACCCTTAGCGAAAAAGCCGACCCAGAAGAGCTGGTCAGGCAACTCAATCAATATCTCAGCCATATGGTCGGCGTGGTTTTCGAAAACGGTGGCACGCTCGATAAATTTATTGGCGACGCCATCATGGCGGTTTGGGGAAACGTCAAAAGCCAGGGAGTGGCGAAAGATGCAAGAGATTGTGCCTACGCTGCATTGGCGATGCGCCGGGAACTAAAAAAACTAAATGACGGCTGGAAACTTGAGGGTCGCATGACGCTCGGCATGGGCGTCGGTATCAACCAGGGCGAAGTCCTGATCGGTAATATTGGCTCCTATGAGCCGCACGAGCGGCTCGATCCCACTGTCATTGGCGACGTCGTCAATCTCGCTTCCCGCCTGGAAGGACTGACGCGCATCTACGGCGTCGATATTCTCGTCGGGACGAGCGCTGCGGAATTGATTCGGAACGAATTTTACCTTCGATCGGTGGCCCGTGCCCAGGTAAAAGGAAAAACTGAACCGGTGGACGTGTTCACCATCGTCAACGCGCGCGATGGCCAGCCTGACCAGCAGCTTTTGATCTGGCTCGAAACCTACGAACAGGGGATCCGGAAATTCCGCGATCGCGATTTCATCCAGGCAAAAATTCTATTCTCCCGTTACCTCGAATTTTATCCCGAGGATTATCTTGCTAAGATCTATCTGGATCGTTCGCTGGAGTACGAGCAGGAGCCGCCGGACGAGGCTTGGAATGCGGTAGAAGTCTTTCACAAAAAATAGCGCATTCTGCGAGGAATGCGGCCGTCCTTAACGAGTAATAAGACCTCCCCGTTCTCCGCCGGCGGCCAACTCCCAATTGGCAAGGGCAACGAGCCATCGTAGAGAAGCGGGGTGAGCGGAATAAGCGAGGCGAAGCGGTTTCATTTCATTGGAATCTGCGGAACGGCGATGGGTTCGGTCGCGGCAGCGATGGCTGAACGCGGCTTTATAGTTACGGGATCGGACGAAAACATTTATCCCCCGATGTCGTCGTTTCTGGAAGAGCGCGGTGTTGCGCTTTCCAGTGGGTATTCCGCCGAAAATATCCCGCCGAACGCCGACGTGATCGTGCTGGGTAATGCGATGAAGCGTGGCAATCCCGAGGTGGAAGCGGTGCTTAATCGCAAGCTCTTCTACTTATCTTTGCCGGAAGTATTGAAGAATTATTTTTTGCGTGGACGCCATAATCTGGTCGTAACCGGCACGCACGGAAAAACCACGACGACGGCGCTGCTCGCCTGGATCCTTACTTCGGCCGGTCACTCCCCGAGTTACATGATCGGGGGTATTCCGCGCAATCTTGGGCAGGGCGCACGATTTAACGACTCGAAGTTTTTTGTTATTGAAGGGGACGAATATGACACCGCGTTCTTCGACAAACGCTCGAAGTTCGTTCATTACCTGCCCGAACTCGTGATCGTGAACAATATCGAGTTCGACCACGCGGATATCTTTCAGAGCCTTGCCGAAATAAAGACCAGCTTCCGACACTTATTGCGCATCGTCCCGCAGAACGGAATGGTGGTATTAAACGGAGACGACGCCAATTGCCGCGAAGTGGCAAACGAATGCTTGGCCCAGATTGTCGAGGTCGGCGTGGGGGTAAATTGCGCGGCGCAGATCCGCGATGTTGCGTATTCGGCCGCCGGCTCGCGCTTCAAACTGGCCGATGACAGTTTTGAGATTCCTCTCATTGGGGAATTCAATGTCCGCAACACGGCGATGGCGATTTCAGCGGCAAAATTCTACGGCACCCCAATCGCGGCGATTCAAACTGCGCTACTCGAATTCAAAGGCGTCGCGCGGCGGCAAGAAATTCGGGGCGAAGCGCGTGGAGTTAAAGTAATAGACGATTTTGGCCATCATCCCACCGCCATAGGGCAAACTTTGACCGCGCTCCGTCACCGTTATCCCCATCATCGTATCTGGGCTGTCTTCGAGCCGCGCTCGAACACGACGCGGCGCGCTGTTTTCCAAGAGGAGTTGCCGAACGCGCTTAAGCTCGCCGACGGGATCTTTATTTCTGAAGTGGCTAAGCTAGAACAGATTCCGGAGGACCAAAGGCTTAATCCCGAGGTTGTTGTTGAGGCAATCGCGAAGGCGGGAAAGCCTGCCTTCTATGAACGTAACGCCGATGCTATCGTGGAACGAATCATCCCACTCCTGCGAGAAAACGATATTGTCGCCGTTTTCAGTAACGGTGGCTTCGACAATATTCACACCAAATTGCTGGAGCGTTTGAAAAAGACAGCTCTGTAGGGGCGGTCGCAGATCGCTGGAAATGCGGCGAACGACGGTCACAGACCACCGCTACAGTTTAGCGCGCCTCTGAGGTGTGGTCGTGCACGATGCGCCAGCCGTCCGGGGTGTTTCGGAAAATTAACGTAAAGCGGCCATGTGGATTATCGTCTGCACGCTTCAGTTGCCAACGTCCGGATGCGAGAGCTGCGTCGTTTGAAAGCGTCGTAATCTCCAGATCGGAAAAGATTAATATTCCCATTTTGGCCCGATCGGAATACTTATTTTGGTAACGATCGTGAACCGTTTTCCAACCCCGGGTAAGCTGGTCGCCCGATACAAACACCGTCTCATCTGAGCGCAAATAGCCGTTCATGAATGCTTCGATATCGCCTCGGTTCCAGGCTTCCTCCTGTGCGTGAAGAACCGCGATGATCGCATCGTCTGAAGAGCGTGCTGCGGGCTCGCCTGGTGCGGCTGATGCTCCGAGGTAGAAAATACCTGCAAGAAAACCACAAAAAAACCAGGATAACGCGGGCGAGCCCGGCCAAGACAGTCTCATGAACCTTAATATTGAAAGAAGCGCGTCTGTAGTCGAGAGCGCGAGAAAGAGCCTGCCCTCTGTTGACCGAGCCGATGCTTCCCCTTACATATGGCTGTCTTGAGATTTTCCTGGGTTTTGGTGCTCGTTTCGGCGGCGACTAGTCTGGCGCAAGTCAGTCCTGCACCGCCGCCGCCAACACGCTCACCGATCGTAGCACCAACAGGCGGCGCCCAGGACACGGTCACGTTGCAGTACCCAAACAGCGATGTGCAGGATGTCCTGCGCTTCTATGAAACCCTCACCGGCAAACGGGTAATCATGGACAACACGTTGCAGGGTAAAGTGAATATTTTTCTGACCAAGCCCGTAACGCGCCAGGATGCGATAAAAATTATCGAGACCAATCTGGCACTGAACGGGTTCTCCCTTGTGCACGCGGATGCAAATACCGTCGAGGCCCTTGGTTTGGGGAAAAACCCGAGACTTGCCGATGTTCCAATCATTTCTGAGGAAGACCAGATCCCTCCGGGCAATCAAGTTATCAGTTTCCTATTTAGACTGCAGTATGCGGACCCTTCGGACGTTCAGCAGTTTTTGAATTCCTATTTTAGCGGCGGCGCAGGAGCCATGGCCGGGGGAGCAATACTGGCGCTGCCGAAGTCTGGCAGTCTGATCGTGACGCAATCTGCGGCCGTGGTCCGAGCCATTGCGAAAATCGTCGATCAAATCGACGTCGCTCCGGCGGAGGTCGTCAGTGAATTCATTTCGCTTCAGCGGGCTGACGCCACGAAAGTCGTGGACATGTTGAAGGACATCCTGGAGAAGGGAAGCGATCAAACGCGCGGTGGCGGGCCGGCAGGGCCGGGTGCGATTCGCGCCGTGCGTCCGAACGTTCCTCCTGTGCCACAGCAGGTCCAGGTTGAAAACGATCTCGGCGCTTTAACGGGGCTGACTGAGGACTCGGTCGTAGTGGGTAAAGTCAAGATTTCGGCGGACGTCCGCACCAATCGCATCCACGTGATCACGCGCCCGGTCAATTTGCCGTTTATTCGCAAGTTGATCGCCGAGCTGGACGCCAATGTGGAATTTGGGAAACCGGTCACGCGTCCGTTGCGCTACATCTCGGCTGGGGACGTTTTGCCGGTCCTGGTACAAGCACTGACTGAGCCTGGTCAGAACGAGCAAGGGGGCGCGGGTGGAAGTGCCGGGCCGCAGGCGGGGCCGACACCCCAACGCGTGACCAATCCCACGGTCACTAATCCTTACAACGTCGGACAGACCAGTACCGCCAGCGGGAGTAATTTAAATGTATCGGAAGAGCTCTCCACCCAACCGGTGGATACTGCTCCGAAGGCCGTCACCATCGGAAATACCAAGATCATCGCCGATCAGCGCGCCAACACCATTATCGTGCTCGGGAATCGCGAAGTTGTGGTGAAAGTCGCAAAAATTCTGGACGAGATGGACGTGAAAGCGCCCCAAGTGGCGCTGAGCACGGTCATCGGTGAACTGACTCTGAACAACGACGAGGAGTTCGGGGTCGATTGGTTTTTGAAGTATGACAAGAAGGTCGCAGGGACGAGCATAAACATTCCGCAGGGAACCGTACCCATTCCTTTCCCGAGCGGGAGTCCTGCGGCGAGCCCAGGCGGATCGCCTGGTGTCGGGGGAATTGTGGATCCCGCGGGTCTGGTGAATTTCGCTAATATTCTCCGGAACGTCGGTAGTGGAACCAACGTCTATGTGGCTGCGGGAAATTATCTCAGCGCCATCGTGCATGCGATGGAATCGACCGGCCGGTTTCGCGTTATCTCGCGGCCAATGGTTTTCACCAGCAATAACAAAAAAGCGATCATTGCCAACGGACAGGAGGTTCCCGTTCCAGTAAGTACTTTAAGCAATGTGACCAATGTCAGTGCGGCGACGACGGGTGTCGCGGCCGTCCAATCCAGCATCGAATACAAGAAGGTTGCGCTGCAGCTGGAAGTCGTGCCGTTGATCAACTCAGAGAAAGAGGTTTCGCTCGATATTTTGCAAAAGATCGACAGCGTCGTTCCCAACAGCAATGTCAACATCGGGGGTAACTCTGTGCCCACGATTGCAACTCGCTACATCCGCACAAACGTTTCGGCACCCAACTGCGCGACGATTGTTCTGGGAGGTTTAATTACTGACAACAAACAGATCAGCAAGAGCGGAATCCCGTACCTGAGCCGGCTGCCGGTGGTGGGCCCGCTGTTTCGCATGACCACCAGGAATCATGATCGGACGGAACTCATTATCCTGATGCGTCCGGAAGTCTCGCTGACAAAGCTTGATCTTTATCGGCTCCGGCAAAAACAGGAAGATCGAACGCATTTTGGACCGGAATTGGAACAGGAGGATTGTCCGGATTGTCCTAAAACCGGCGATGGCAAACAATTGCCGCCTCCTGATGTTCCCCCTGCCAAAGGGTGATGAGCGCGCTCGGTAAACTGATTGTGTTGGGCTTGTTGCTCTCGGCTTTCGCCGGGAGTGGAGCGCGTGCCTTTGTTCTGGACGAAGAAATCCTTACTTATGAGTCGATCGATCCGCTTGCTCCCCGCGATCTGTTCGGACCGCTGCATCAGATGCCGAAGGTAAGAGAAACGGATTTCGCACCGCGTTATCACTATCGGTTTGGCTATTACTTCAAAGCGCCGGAGCAACTGGTGATACAGCCGTCTTATGTGGCGGCGCTGCAGCGCGATCTTCGGCGGCTAGGCTATTATTGCGGACCGATCGACGGCATTTTCTCAGGAGAGGTCAGCGATGCCATAGCCCATATGCAGAAGAATTATTCTATGCGAGTAACTGGCACTTTGACCGATCCTGTCCGGCGCGCATTACATTTGCCGTAAAAACGGCGATATGAGTTCTGCCGCCAGTCAATCGCTCATCAACCTGCTCCTTGAAGGGGGGGTGGCTTCCCGCGAAGAAGCGGCGCAGCTCGCCCAAAATTTGAACGGCGGCTCCTGGACCACACAGGTGCTTGATTCGGGTAAAGTAGACGAGCAGCGATTCCTTGCTGCCATAGGAAAGTTTTTTCGTGTACCGGTGGTGACCATCGATGCCAAGAGCATTGATCGCCAGACACTCTCACTCTTACCCTCGCGCCTCGTTTTTCAGCACCACATCCTTCCGATAACGACCAAGGAAAACTCGGTTGTCCTTGCTACCTATGATCTTTTTAACTCGGTCGGCCGCCAATTAGTCGGCCAACTATTAACGAAGCCGGTGGAATGGGTGCTGGTGCCGCGAGCGCAACTGCTGCGTGCGATGAAAACGCTCTACGGAGTAGGCGCGGAAACCTTCGACGAAATCTTAAAAACTAATCGCTCGTTCGAGTCGTTGCAGGATTCGGAAGCTAGTACCGATCTCAACGCCGACGATCCCGAAGCTTCGGTGGTGAAGTTCGTCAATCAGATTATTCGGGAAGCGATCATTGAACGCGCCACCGATATTCACGTGGAGCCGCTGGAGAATGATTTGCGTATTCGTTACCGCATCGATGGAATTTTGCACGAAGTGGCGGTTCCACCGCAATTGCGCCTGCTGCAATCGGCAATTATTTCGCGACTAAAAGTGATGGCCCACATGGACATCGCCGAGCGCCGTCTCCCGCAAGACGGCCGCATTCAATTGCACACTAACAGCCAGGACATCGACGTGCGTGTTTCGACTATTCCAACGGTCAATGGGGAATCGATTTCATTGCGTTTGCTCAGCCGGACCGAACAGCAATTTGGATTCGAGCGCCTGGACCTGAGCGACAAACAGTCGAACATCATTCGAAACCTGCTGGCGCAACCGAACGGGATTATTCTCGTTACCGGTCCGACTGGATGCGGGAAGTCGACTTCGCTTTACTGCTTTCTGAGCTCCATCAATTCGGTCCAGCGGCGAATCATTACGATTGAGGAGCCGGTCGAGTATCGCCTGCCCGGAGTTTCGCAGATCGACGTCAAACCTGAGATCGATCTTACGTTTGCCAAAGGATTGCGCCATATCCTGCGACAAGATCCGAACGTGGTGATGGTCGGCGAGATTCGCGATATCGAGACGGCCGACATTGCCATCCGCGCTGCTATGACGGGGCATTTGGTTTTCAGCACGCTGCACACGAACGACGCGGTTGGTGGTATCACGCGCTTGCTCGATATGGATGTAGAGCCATTTCTGCTCGCTTCGGTGGTGAAAGCATTTATCGCGCAGCGACTCGTGCGCACGATCTGCCCCGAATGCGCCCAGTTGGTGGAATATCCACCGGAATACTTGAAGGAAATTGGGGTGCCGGTGCGCGAGATGGGCACGCGGTTTCGTCGCGGCAGCGGCTGCGATCAATGCCGGCAAACCGGATATCAGGGACGGCATGCGATTTACGAAATCTGTGTAGTGACTGAGCCGTTGCGAAAATTAATCTTGCAGAAACGGGACGGAAGCGAGCTGAAGCAATGCGCCATCGCACAGGGGATGGAAAGCCTTCGTCACGACGGCTGGCGGCGCGTCGCGCAAGGCCTTACCACCATCGAAGAAGTCGTGCGCGTGACCCAGACCGACGAAGTGATGGCAGAAACCACGCCTGACAGCGAGCCTGTGGTGGCGGTATAGCGGAGTTTACCGTCCCATCGGCCGACCAGTTCGCACGGTAAGCAGCGTTGTTGGCGCGCGTCAGGGGCATCACCTCCGTGCAAGGACGATGACCAGGAGTTTGATCGACCAGGCTAAACTAAAATGCGATCGCATTTTTGGAAGCGCATGTCTCCTGCGCACGCGGCAGGTTGTCATCCCGAGCGTAGCGAGGGACCTCGCCTAAGCTTATCAAACAACTTTCGACCAAGATCCTGCCACTTCGGATTCATCGTTTGCACGAGTGCATTCTTCTTTTCTCGTCGCCATCCTTTAATTTCCTTCTCGCGTAGAATCGCTGATTGGGGATCTGGGAATTGCTCATAGTAGACGAGCCGATCGACTCTGTATGTCGAGGTAAACCCTTCTACGGCGTGATTTCGATGTTCCCGGACGCGACGAAGCAGACCATTGGTGACCCCAGTGTAAAGAACGACTCGGCTGCGATTGGTAATTAAATAAACGAAGAAATCTTTCACTGCGTGGGCGAGGTCCCTCGCTGCGCTCGGGATGACGGCTCTTTTGCGCATCCGAAGCTTATCCTGGACAAAGTGTCATCCCGAGCCGTGTAGACGGGGGAGGGATCTCACGATCTCACAGCAGCGCGTCGAGAAAAGGCAAGCATTGCCGTTAATCAGCGCGCCGACGCTGATGCGCAGTCATTCGCCCCTTAACGCACGAATTTCGGCGGCGTAATCGTGTGCTTTAAAAATAGCGGTCCCGGCGACAAGAACGTTTGCGCCGTTTTCAATGGCGGTTCGAGCTGTCTCTCTGTTAATGCCGCCGTCGACTTCGATGTCGATGGTCGATTTGTTCTCGGCTTTCCAATCGCGCGCTCGGCGGACCTTGCTCATCTGATCAGCGCGAAACGGTTGTCCGCCGAAACCCGGATGGACGGTCATGATAAGAAGCAAGTCGATTTGACCAAGAAAGGGTTCGACTAATTTAAACGACGTCTCTGGATTCAATGTGAGACCAGCGCGGCAATGACCGTCCCGGATTTGCCGGAGCGTCTTGGTCACGTCGTGTTCCGCTTCCGGCTCGACATGGACAGTGATTGAATTGGCGCCCCCTTCGACAAAGCGCGGCACGAAATGATCGGCGTGTTTGATCATCAGGTGCACATCCAACGGCAGCCGCGTTAGTTTCCTGACGGTTTTCACCATCGCCGGGCCGAACGAAATATTGTCGACAAAATGGCCATCCATGATGTCGCAATGAATCCAATCGGCGCCTGCTTCTTCGACCCGGCGGATTTCGTCGGCCAGGTGCGAGAAATCAGCGGAAAGAATGGAAGGCGCGACCAAGATTCGATTAGCCATGAGTTAGGTGGACGCTTCAATAATTGCCCGAATCGACGCAACGGCATAGCCTGATTTGAGACGGGGCCGAGAGGTTTCCCTTGACGCGAAGCGCCTCCTTTCCAAGATACAGCGGTTTCGGGTCTGGAAATTGCTCGCGGCTAAAGGAAGCGCAAAGATTTTTCGGGTGCGCGCTTTGACCGGCTCGAAAAATCTGCGTGGCGAACAACTTTAACCTTTATATCTCCTAATGTTCGAAGGACTTTTTGGTTGGCTTTCCAGCGATATCGGAATCGATCTCGGAACGGCGAACACCCTTGTTTACGTCAAGGACCAGGGAATCGTATTGCGTGAGCCCTCGGTGGTGGCCGTGCAGGCGGGCACTAATAAAGTGCTCGCCGTCGGAGACGAGGCGAAACGGATGCTTGGCCGGACTCCGGCCAATATCGTGGCGGTCCGGCCACTGAAAGACGGGGTCATCGCCGATTTCGAGGTAACGGAGGCGATGCTGCGGCATTTCATCACCAAAGTCCATGGACGCCGGATGCGGGCCAGACCGCGGGTGGTGATCGCAGTCCCTTCCGGAATTACGGAAGTGGAAAAGCGTGCGGTGCGCGAATCGGCAACGCATGCCGGTGCGCGTGAAGTTTACCTGATTGAGGAGCCAATGGCGGCGGCGATTGGAGTCGGGCTGCCGGTGCAGGATCCCGCTGGTAACATGATCATCGACATTGGCGGTGGCACCACTGAAGTCGCATTAATCTCCCTTTCCGGCATCGTTTTCAGCCGCAGCGTGCGGGTGGCAGGAGACGAGCTCGATGAGGCGATCGTGCAATACATGAAGCGTGCTTACAATCTGATGGTAGGCGAGAGAACCGCGGAAGAAATTAAGATCAAGATCGGTTCTGCCTACCCGACCGAAAAAGAGACCAGTGTAGAAGTGAAAGGGCGCGATTTGGTCGCCGGTTTGCCAAAGACTTTGCAAATCACCTCGCAAGAGGTGCGCGAGGCGCTGCTTGAGCCCATTTCGACGATTGTCGATTCGGTCCGCATCACCCTCGAGCGTTGTCCGCCAGAGCTTTCTGCCGATCTGGTTGATCGCGGCCTGGTGCTCGCCGGAGGTGGCGCGCTGTTGCGCGGGTTCGATAAACTTTTGAGCGAGGAAACAGGGTTGCCTGTCCATGTCGCGGAGGATCCGCTGAGTGCGGTCGCCGAAGGAACGGGCAAATGCCTCAATGAACTTAAATTTTTGCGTCAAGTCGCGTCAACAGACCGCCAGTGGCGGCAATGATCTTGCCGCGCGGTTTGTTGTTTTGAGAGCAGCCATTAGGCATGGCGGGTTGCTGCTTTGGCAACTCGCACTTCGAGATCAGAAATCCGGATGAGTCGCACGAGCATCGTCGCGCTCGTGCTCTTCGTGGCGGCGCTCGGTTATCTTCTTAGTTTCGATTCAGCCGGAACGCGGAAGTTGCAGGCTGGCGTTTATCAGCTGCTTTCCCCATTTCTAAAGACCGGTTCCGGTCTGGAGAAGCAAATCACGTCTGTGCGCAGCGGGTTAAAGTCACTGCAGGACTTGGAAGCGGAAAACAATTCGCTTCGGGTGGAAAACCGCTCCCTGCGAGCGACAAATCAAGCATTGCGTGACGTCGAACACGAGGTGAATCGTCTGCGTCAGGCGCTCAATTATCGGGAGCGTGCAGTATTTAAACTTATTCCGGCAGAGGTAGTAACGCGCGATTCGTCGACTTGGTGGCGGACAGTGACGATCAATCGGGGGAAAGAGGACGGAATCGAAACCGACATGCCGGTTGTGACCGACGAGGGGCTTGTCGGTAAGACTACCACTGTCGGCCGGGCAATTAGCGTCGTGCTTTTGGTTTCCGACGAAAATTGTCGCGTCGCGGCCAACGTGGAGGGCACGCGCGAGCAGGGGATTGTGACCGGGGAACGCGTGGTTGGGAGCGTCACCCCATTGCTAGAGCTGAATTTCCTTTCAAAACAAGCGAACCTCCAGCCAGGCCAGAAAGCTTACACTTCGGGTGTTGGCGGTGTTTTCCCTCCGGGATTGCTGATCGGAATAGTGAAAAGCTTCCGGGTGCGCGAGCTTGATGGGCAGGCCAAATTGAATCCCGCTGTCGATTTGTCCAAACTCGAAGATATTTTCGTCGTTACGGGGGTAACTGGGCGCAAATGATCTTCTTCTTTATTTTGATGTTTCTCGTCCTGATTTCGCAGATCGCGGAGTTTTTTATTCGACCGCTAGACTGGATGTACAACGCGCACATCTACATTACTCCGGTGCTGGTATTTTACGGAGCCATGGCATTGCCCTTTCCATTGATGCTAATGCTGGCCTTCTGGGCTGGCTTCCTGCTCGATATCTTGACGGCGCAGGTGGTCGGGACCCATGTTGAAATTTCGCTTGGCTCGTCGATACTGCTTTACGCAGTGCTGGCGGGAATTATGCATGGCCTCCGGCCGTTGTTTGCACGTGGGCGCTGGGAAGTGCACGCCGTAATGAGTGGCTTTTGCACTTCCGCTATCCTGCTTGGTCAATACCTGATGCTCTCCTTTCGTCGCGGCTCGGTTTTTTTCTCGCGCGAGATCTGGTGGCAAATCGGCGGCCCTGGCTTGCTCGCCATGTTGATGGCACCGTTGATTTTCTGGATTTTGAACTGGCTGGCGCGAGCGACCGCTTATCCCTATATGCCAAGACGTGAATTGAGAATATGAACGCCAGACTAAGTCCACTCTTACGCCTGCAATTGCTTGGGCTGCTCATGCTGCTTGGTCTTGGCGCTCTAGGAGTCCGGCTGTGGTGGGTGCAAGTTGCCCGCGGCGCAGATTGGACGGCGCGTATTCGGGGAAGTTCGGAAGCGACGGTGCGGATCCCTTCCATTCGCGGCGAGATTCGCGACCGCAATGGCGTCTCTCTTGTACAAAATCGGGCGAGTTATGAAGTGGACTTTTATTTACCGGAAATGGTCAAGGGCTATCGCCAGCGCTATGGCCAGCCGCCCCTGACGGAATATCGCGGCACAGTAAGCGGAATGCCCAAGGACCTGAAGGAGGCCGATATCGTCAAAATCGTCAACGATGGCGTTGTGCCGCGCCTAGACGACCTGGACCTGGCCCGCGATTACAACGCCGGGCAATTACAGAAGCATTACCGGACCAATACCGAGGTTCCTTATACCTACATAAAAGATATCGATTTTCCGACGATGGCGAAATTTTCGGAACACGACGTGGGATTGCCGGGCGTGGACATCGCCATCAAGCCAGTGCGCTCCTATGTTTATGGGGCGTTGGCGGCGCACCTGCTCGGCTACGTCGGTCCGCCGGACGACACCAATAAGGAGGAAGCAAGGAAATTCACTTTTTATCAGGGGGACGTGGAGGGCAAATCGAACATAGAGAAAACGTTCGACCAATATCTGCGGGGACAACCGGGCGTGCGCTACCTGCGGCGGAACGCAAAGGGTGTGATTGACGGCGTGCTGCGGGAAGATCCGCCGAAGCAAGGCGCAAACGTTTATATGACAATCGATGCGCGCATCCAGTCGATTGCGGAAGAAGCATTGCGCGCAGTTGGGCGAGCGGCGGCGGTTGTGGTCGACCCCAACAATGGCGACGTGCTCGCGATGGTGTCGGTGCCTTCCTTCGATCCGAATACTTTCATTCCAAGCATTAAGGCGAAGGACTGGACGGCATTGCAAAAAGACGAGGCGCGACCATTGGTTAATCGCGCCCTGAGCACATTTCCGCCCGGTTCGACCTTTAAAATTGTGACTTCGCTGGCCGGATTGCGCCGGAATATGTCAAATGCCCGATTCAACTGCAGTGGCGGGGTCACTTACGGCGAACATTATTTTCGCTGCTGGGTCGCGGAGAAAGGTGGCGCGCATGGGACTCTGGGATTAACGGACGCGATCAAAGTTTCGTGCGATTCCTTTTTCTATCAATATGGAAACGCCGCGGGAATCGATGCCATCGACAAAACCGGCAATGCGCTTGGCCTTGGAAAAGAAACCGGTATTCATCTGACTGGTGAACAACCCGGAATCATGCCGGGGCCCGAGTGGATGGCGATTCATTACCCGCGTGAACGTTGGTCTCAGGCCTACACCGCGAACGTCTCAATTGGGCAGGGTTACGTGCTGGCTTCACCACTGCAGATGGCCATGGCCTACGCCACGGTGGCCAATGGCGGCATCTCGTATTATCCCCGTCTGGTTGCAAAGGTTTTGAACCAGGATGGTAGCCCCGCGCTGGATGAGAACGGGGTCCCCGTTATTCCGCCCCAGCCAAAGATCGATGCCGATTTGCGCAACGATTTTTCTCGGGAACAGATCGAGCTTGTGCGGCGAGGTCTCTGGAAAGTGGTGAACGAAGATGGTGGAACAGGTGGCCGGGCGCGTTTGAAAGACGTTCAGGTAGCGGGAAAAACTGGCACCGCTCAAGCTAGCACGAACGGAAAGAAAGACGACATCGCCTGGTTCTGTTGTTTCGCTCCCTTTGATCAACCGAAATATGTCGTGGCCGTAATGGTGCAGGCAGGGGAGCATGCCGGACACGGCGGCTCAGTGGCGGCGCCAATCGCCACGCGCATTCTCGAGCGTTCCCTGGCCATGGACGCTGGAAATTTTCAGCCCCAAGTCGCATGGATTGCGCCGGCGCATCATCCCAATCCCTTCGCTTCCGTTAAAGACGTAACATTCAAAGATGCTCAGAACAGCGTCAGTGGCGCGGACGAAGAGCAGGGCGACGACTCGCAAGTAGCGGACACGCAAATGGCGGGCGATGGCGGAGATCCAGCGGTGGAACCGGAAGCCGATGCCCAGGGAAAGGTAAGTGGTAGACAGACGCGAGTTGCGCGAGCGTTGCCGGTCGCGACGCCTCCGCCACAGCGGCAGAATTTCTTTCAACGCTTGTTCGGCGGCCGTCGCACCCCGGCCCCAATGCCAACACCGCCGCCGGTCCGCAGACCGGGCGGTCGCTAATTATGCAATCTGCAATTTCACAGAAACGGGTGGACCGGTGGAGTCCGTCCGCAATTCAATTTTTTATTTATGATCGAGAAGGTTCGAAAGATTTTGGGAATACCCCGCAAAACGGGGAACAAGCTGGTTGTCAGTGTGGAGAAACTGGAGCGACGCGTGGCGTTGCTCGAGAACGGCCGCCTGGAAGAATATAGCGTCGAGCGCAACAGCTCACGCAACATTGTCGGTTCGGTCTACAAGGGCCGGGTCAAGAACATCGAAATGGGGCTCAAAGCGATGTTCGTCGACATCGGTTTCGAGAAAAACGCTTTTCTCCATTTTTGGGACGCGATTCCAGCAGCGCTCGACAGTGGGATTGAAGAAATCGACCGGCCGAACAAACGGACGCAGCGCAAACGGATCACGGCAAAAGACATTCCCAGCATTTATCCGGTTGGTTCGGAGGTCATCGTCCAGGTAACGAAGGGGCCGATCGGAACGAAAGGTCCCCGGGTAACGACCAATTTAAGCTTTGCCGGTCGTTATCTGGTGCTGATGCCCTTTAGCGATCGCAGCGGTATCTCGCGCAAAATCGAAGATCCCAAAGAGCGCGAACGGCTGCGGAAGATTCTGCGGGAACTGGACGTTCCGGAAGGGGTTGGCGTCATCATCAGAACAGTCGGAGAAGGACAGCGGGCCCGTTATTTCGTGCGCGACCTGCGCTTCCTCCTCGATCATTGGGCCAAGGTGGAGCAGGCAATTAAAGATCACCCCGCGCCCTATCGGGTCTTCGAAGAACCGGATTTGATCGAGCGAACCGTGCGCGACTTTCTGACCGACGAAATCGACGAAGTGGTTTGCGACGATCGTGGCGCGCTCGAAAGGATGAACGGGCTGATCGGCGACATTTCGCGCCGCTCCCGCAATCGGTTGCATTTCTACGATAGCGCGACACCGATTTTCGAAACGTTTGGCGTCCAAAAACAAGTCGACGACGCCTTCCACCGGCAGGTTTGGCTCAAGTGCGGCGGCTACATTGTGATCGACGAAACCGAGGCGCTGGTGGCGATTGATGTGAATACGGGGCGGAATAAAGGCGGGCGCGACGTCGAAAAAACAATCTTGCAAACCAATTTAGAGGCGGCCGACGAAATCGCCCGTCAGCTGAGGCTGCGGAACATTGGAGGCCTTATCATTAGCGACTTCATCGACATGAAGAGCCGCAAGGATCAGCAGACAGTTTATCAATTGATGAAGGAGCGGCTGAAGCGCGATAAAGCCAAAACTCATGTTCTTCCAATTTCCGCGCTCGGATTGATGGAAATGACCCGGCAACGAGCGCAGGAAAGCCTCAGTGATTCCATCTATGAGAACTGCCCGTACTGCCAGGGGCGCGGCGTGGTCAAAACCTCGATGACCACCAGTGTCGAGCTGCATCGGACACTCAACTCGGTAATGCGCAAATATCAGGAAAGCGTCCACGAATTCCGGGTCATTCTAAATCCGGACGTGCTCAAGCGGTTAAAGGAAGAGGATGAAGAGCTGTTAATTGAGTTGGAGCGACGCTATGCCGGAAAGTTGATGTTTCGGGGCGATTCGACCTTTCATCATGAGAAATTCATCATCACGGACGCGACCACGGGGGTGGAGCTCAAAACTTAGGGTCTATTGGCACATCCGCTGCTAGCCCTTATTACGTTATTGACAAGATGGCGATCTAGGTTTGTGGTATCGCTACAAGGAGGAAATCAAACCAAGGAGGAATGATGAAAAAGCTTACCATTATGATTTGTGCCCTGACAGCACTCGCGTCTATCGCTTTCGGCGGGACCGAGACGTACTCGTCAGGCAAAGAAATGAAGCAGGCGGTCCAGCAGACGACCTGCCCGGAGTGGTATCGGGATACCGAGTGGGACGTGAGCCTATGGGGCACCTATGCTCCTACCGGCAATGCCTGGCGCGACGACCGTTATCTTGGCGTTGACCACGCCTGGGGCGGCGGCATCGATGCAAAATACTTCTTTCGTCGGTATTTCGGGATCGGGATTGAAGGTTATGGCCTTGCACTAAACGAAAATACGGGTGCCTTTTTCGATATTAATGGCCACCGCAACACGAGTGGTGCGGCCGGCGGAGTGCTGGGCACCTTTACCTTCCGCTATCCAATTCCATGCTCGCGCTTTGCGCCGTATGTTTTTGGCGGCGGCGGTGCCATCTTTGGTGGCGGCGGCCGTGATGAGGTAGTGTTGGCGACGGATGGCGACGTTATCGGCGTGCGTTCCCACGGCAGCGAAACGAAAGCGGTGGGCCAATTCGGCGGCGGTATCGAAGTGCGCTTCACTCCCACCATCGGCTGGATGAACGATTTCAGCTGGAATGTGGTCGACGGTCCGAACAACAACTTCGGCATGGTGCGCAGCGGTATTACGTTCGCCTTCTAGTCGAGCCCAACTTAACAATTACGAACGGCGGCATCTAATTTGGTGCCGCCGTTTTGTTTTCCCTGCGCCTGTTCTGCCGCCGGGGCCAGCGGAGGCGGTTGGTGGAGATCGAGGTCCGGTTGCGTTCCCGCTGAGGGCGCGGAAATTCAGCGGTGCCCTTCGCCGCAGTTCTCGACAACATAGCTCTCGTAAAAAGCGACGCGGTCCAGGCCTTCGCTTCACTGCTAACGCCAAAGACTGATGCGCAGTTGGATGCCCTCGCCTTGCGCGCACACGAGCTTACACTTCAGCATTTCGGTCGCACGATGCGGCTTTTCGCGCCGCTTTATCTATCGAACGAATGCATCAACAGCTGTCGCTACTGCGGATTTTCACGAGACAATCCCATTCTCCGCGTCACCCTCTCAATCGATGAAATGGTCAAAGAAGCGCGATATCTCGCGCAGGAGGGTTTCCGCCAGTTGCTTCTGGTAGCGGGGGAACATCCAAAATTTGTCAGTGGCGATTACCTTGCCCAATGCGTCCGAGCCTTGCAGGATGATTTTTCATCGATCGCGATTGAGGTCGGACCGTTAGAGACAGAAGAATACGTCCGGATCGTAGATGCCGGCGCAGAAGGATTGGTCGTTTATCAGGAAACGTACAATCGTGATGTTTATGCGAAGATGCACACGGCTGGTCCAAAAAAGGATTTTAACTGGCGGCTTCAGTGTCCCGAGCGGGGGTATGACGCAGGTTTCCGTCGCATAGGGGTGGGCGCTCTCTTCGGATTGGCGCCCTGGCGCGATGACGCCATTGCCCTTGCCGCCCATGTGGAACATCTCCTGAAACGCTGCTGGAAATCTTCGATAACTGTAAGCGTGCCACGCCTCCGCCCGGCAGCGGGAGAGTTTCACCCACTTTTTCCGATGACCGATCGCGAGCTGATTCAGGTCGTTTGCGCATTGCGGGTCACTTTTCCGCAAGTCGGTATTGTGTTGAGCACGCGCGAGCCGGCCGAGCTTCGCGACGTGTTGGTAACCGTAGGTGTGACGACGATGAGCGCTGGCAGTCATACCGAACCAGGCGGCTATACTCATCAAGGCGGACAAAATGTTCATCGGACCGTTCGGGGACGAATTATGCCACCCGAAATCGCGGGAACATCCCCGGCCGTCGCGACCGGACAATTTGAGGTGAGTGATTCGCGTTCCGCTGCAGAAATCGCGGCGCTGTTACGCAAGCGCGGTCTGGAGCCGGTCTGGAAGGATTGGGATGTGGCGCTGGCTCAGGCCCAGGCATGACGATCACGGTTAACGGCAAAGCTCGCCACGACGTCGATGCGCAGACGATTGAAGGGCTTGTCCGCGAATTGAATCTTCCTCCGGAAACATTGTTGATTGAGCACAACGAAAACCCCCTCCGTCGCGCAGATTGGTCTAAGCAAGCTTTGAACGAGGGCGATAACATCGAGTTCGTTCGCGTTGTCGCCGGAGGCTAATCAGGAAACGGCGGATTGCGCCGGAGCCCGTGCGACAACTACTCGCATACCGTCGATCTGCGAGACAACAAGTGGAGTTTCCGCTGGAATAAACTCACCGGCTGTTACCACATCGAGAACCTTTTGACCGAACCTGGCTTTTCCGCTCGGCCGCAAAGTTGTCACGGCGAGACCGTGAGCGCCCGGTGCAACCGCCAGGCCCGTGATCAAGAGCCCAGAGTTGCTCGCGAAGGAAGGCCCGGAAGGATTGGCTGCGAGCAGGGCAAAACGACGATAAAAGCTCGTCCGCGGCAGGTAGCGAGCAAGAAGCAAGATCACAATGATTGAGGCGGCAACAGCCAGAGAAAGATTCAACATCGGCACCAAGAGCATTCTTCTTGTTGGGACCAGAGGTTGATCGGGGTAACGATCGACCATCGCCCAGAAGAAGGACGCAAGAATCAACATCATCCCTACCACCCCAAACACGATCGTTGAATGCGCGAAGAAAAGTATTTCGACCAGCACCAGCGCGACCCCGAGAGCGAAGAACACGGCCGCCTCCCAGCCCGCGAGTCCTGCCAGATAATGTCCGAGAAAGAAAAGGGTGAAGCAGATCGCAGCAATCACCCCTGGTAAAGTTGCGCCGGGAATTTTGAATTCGAGATAAGCGCCAACAATTCCGCCAAGCAACAACAGCGGCGACAGCGCCGTAATCCAAAAGGCCAGTTGCTCAAATCCTGTGGGCTGTAATCGAACAAGATGGCCGCTGAGCTTCGCTTTCGTTGCCAGGTCACCGATGGACTGTGCGATTCCATCGGCAAGCACCGGTTTGCCATTTATCTGCTCGGTTGCCTCCTGTGCATTTAACGTCAGCAGCGAACCTTTTGGGTGGAGAACCCGGTCACCCACTTTAACCTCTTTCTCCTTATTCATGAAGGCTTCGCCGATATCCGAGTTATGACCATTGCGCACGGCAATGTTGCGTACGAGCGCAGACCAATAGGAAATCGTTTTGTCACGTTCAGTCTCGGGAAGGTCTTGCCCGGTCGAAAGAACAGGAGCGGCAGCTCCAATCGCGCTCACCGGCGCCATGTAAATGTGCTTGGTTGCGAGCGCGATGATTGCGCCAGCCGATCCGGCGTTCGAATCAATGAAGGTGTAGCTCGGGATGGAAAGACGATTGAGCGCCCCGGTCATTTCTTCAGCCACATCCAGCCGGCCGCCATAGGTGTTCATATCCAACACGATCGCCGCGGCTTCATTTGCCTCCGCCAATTTGACTCCCCGCCGCAAAAAGAAGTAGAGCGAAGGAGAAATCTCCCCCTTTAGCGGGATAACAACTGTGTCACCTTTGCCAATGGCTTCGCGCCCATCCGCTGTCCGGCTGACAATCCCGGCAACGATCGCGGCGAGGACAATCTTTCCGAAAACTTGGAAGGAGCGGCGCACAGATTAAGTTTGCCACTACTACGAAATTGCAACGAGCAAAAAGATGACAATTCCTGCGGGCACAATCGAGCAGGTAGCGGCTGCGAACGATATCGCGGAGGTAATTGGAACCTACTTCCCGCTCAAGCGCGCCGGCTCAAGTTTCAAGGCGCTTTGCCCATTTCATCAGGAAAAAACGCCTTCTTTTACCGTCAGTCCGCAGCGACAGACATTTCATTGCTTTGGCTGCGGTGTGGGAGGGAGCGTTTTTCGCTTCGTAATGGATTACGAGCACGTGGATTTTCCGGCTGCCGTTCGAAAGCTGGCGGCACGAGTTGGAATTCCAATTGTCGAGGAGCGCTCAGGCCAGGAGGAACGTCGGCAACACGAAGCAAGAAGCATGTTGCTGAAGCTGCACGCCGATGCGACGGAATGGTTTCATGAAAATCTGATTAAACGCGATTCTGGTCGCCCCGCACGCGACTACTTGAAGAGCCGCGCGGTCAGGATCGATGTGGCAAAATCCTGGAAGCTTGGTTATGCACCCGACAGCTGGAGCGAATTTAGTGAATGGGCGACTAAACAGGGTTATCGAAGGCAACATATTCTCGCCAGCGGATTGGTAAAACCGCGCGATGAAGGCCATCCCGAGGGTGAGTTCTACGACCGCTTTCGTGGCCGGCTCATGTTTCCGATTTCAAATGATGTGGGGGAGGTGATCGCCTTCTCCGGCCGGATCCTTGAGGGCGATACCAGTCCCGCTAAATACATTAATTCCCCGGAGACAGCGCTCTTTCGGAAGGGTCATGTGCTTTTTGGACTGGACCGGACGAAACGGGCGCTCATCGCGGCGGAGTGCGCAATCATTTGTGAAGGTCAGCTCGATTTGATCACACTTTTCGAATCGGGAATTCAAAACGTCGTCGCACCGCAGGGAACCGCTTTCACCGAGAACCAGGCGCGGGTATTAAAACGGTTTGTGCGCGAAGTGGTGCTTTGTTTTGATTCCGATTCCGCTGGACAAAAGGCAGCCGAACGCTCGCTCGAAGCCTTACTCCAGAACGATCTCATTGTCCGTGTGGCAGAAATGCCACCGGGTGAGGATCCCGATTCGCTCGTCCGCAAATCTGGCAGGGAAAACTTTGAAGAAATCATCTCGTCTGCTCCGGATTTTTTCGATTACTGGATCGAAAAAAAAGCGGGCGAAGCGAATCTCAATTCAATTGGGGCGAAAATGCAGATCGCGCGCGAACTCGGAACGACCGTTTCTTATGTGCACGAGCCCATCATCCGCGGCGAACTCATCAACAAGGTCTCTGCGCGCCTTGCAATTCGAAGCGCGGACTTCGAAAAACTCGTTCGGGAGCGGCGGTGGGAGGGTGAACGTTCACCCAATTCCGCAGTCAGGATCGAGACAACCGGCGCGCTCCCCCCGCACGACATCGCCATGCTTTGTTTGCTCGCTTTGCGCGATGAAGAGACGCGAGCATTCTTACTGGCACAAAACTGGCGCGAAACCCTGGAGAAAATTCCTGGAGCAGAACTGCTGGGCAAAATTCTGGCCGCAGATCTGCGACCAGCTGATCCTGCTTCTCTGAATTTGTTCCAAACGACGCTTACGCCAGCCGAAGACTCGGTAGTTTCCGCCTGGGTGTTACAGAAGCTTCCAGCCGTCCCGGCGGAGGTCGCGAAGGAGTGGTGGAACGGGTTGCGGCGCATGATCTTGCGGCGTGAACTTCAGGTTGCCGAAGGGCGATTGCGCCTTCCGAACCTGACCACGGGAGAAACTGTCCGATTGCAGAAACAAGTCCTTGACCTGCGAGATCAACTCCACGATCTTCCGCAGTTTTCGTCTGTCCGTGCGCGCGAGATCTGATGTTCGGGATTTTTCAGCGGAAGCTGACGAAAGTGTCTGACGTTTTCCCGTGGTCAAAAAATTGAAACGCAACACTCGCGCGCCGCGCCGCCCGACTCCCAAGTCGGGGGGAAAGAAATCCGCCACCAGTGAGACCCACCGAAAAAAGAAATCCGTTCGAAGTGCTGAAAGACGAGTGCCGCATTCAGAAGCGGGGCGGCCGTCAAACGGCGCGGCCGGGCCGGGTCAGATGAAAGCAGGTCCTCGACTGCGTGAGGCAGGCAAACCGGGAGGGATCGCACCTGACGATTTGCAGAGTCGCATTCGCGAGCTGACAAAGCTGGCCAAAGAACAGGGATACGTCACCTTTGACGACCTTAACGATGCGTTGCCCGAGGGCGTCACCGACGCGGATGAGCTCGATGCGATTCTGGCGCAACTGCGCCGGATGGAGATCGATGTGATCGAAGCCTCGGAAGTGGATCGTTATAAAGAT
Source organism: Chthoniobacterales bacterium (assembly GCA_036498205.1). Taxonomy (GTDB): domain Bacteria; phylum Verrucomicrobiota; class Verrucomicrobiia; order Chthoniobacterales; family UBA10450; genus AV69. The sequence goes on from DASXIC010000139.1 coordinate 29,919, forward strand.
GGAAAGAAGGAGGCGGAAGAAGAAGAGGAAGAGGAAAAGACGGAGCCAAAGCTGGATATCCTCGATGATCCGGTGCGGATGTATCTGAAGCAGATGGGACAGGTGCCGCTGCTTACCCGTGAGCAGGAAGTTGAAATTTCAAAGCGGATCGAAGAAGCCGAAAATATGGTGCAGCAGCACATCAATCGCTTTGGCTTTACCGCTCGTGCACACCTCGATCTTGCGCAAAAGCTGAGCGAGGGGCGGGAGCGGTTCGATCGGGTGATTCTCGACAAGAAAATCGAGAGTCGTGAACGTTATATGAAAATGTTGCCGCGCCTCTGCAAAAAGGTGGAGCAACTCAGGGCGAAGATTACCCAGCAATATGCCCAAGTGCGCGAGGCATCGCCACGGGCAGCCGCAGCCCGAATGAAAACTTTTCAACGCTCGGTTACAGTCTTGCAACGCCTTTATCCGCGCTTTTACTTCAAGCAAAAAGTCACAGAGGAATTTGTTCACCTCGCAGATCAGCATTTCGCCAATCTGAGCGCGATCAAAACCGATCCCCATCACCGGCAACATCTGCGCGGGAGGAATTCAGTCGTGGTCAAGCAAGAAGACCTCGATTGCGCAGCCTGGCTCTCGAGCGACGAATATGTGGAACATTACCACGCGCTCAAGGTGTGGCTGCGCAAAGCCCTTCGTGCCAAAACCGAGATGGTGGAAGCGAATCTGCGACTCGTGATTTCCATCGCCAAAAAGTACACCAACCGCGGCCTGTCCTTTCTTGATCTGATCCAGGAGGGAAACATGGGTCTGATGAAAGCGGTCGAAAAATTTGAATATCGCCGCGGCTATAAATTTTCGACTTATGCCACCTGGTGGATTCGACAGGCGATTACCCGCTCGATCGCCGATCAGGCGCGCACCATCCGTATTCCGGTGCACATGATCGAAACGATCAATAAGCTCATGCGCGTGCAGAAACAACTTGTCCAGGAATACGGACGAGAGCCCACCCCGGAGGAAGTGGCAGAGGAAATTTTATTGCCGGTAGATCGGGTTCGCGCCGTCTTAAAAATGGCGCAACAGCCGATCTCGTTGCAATCACCCGTAGGCGAAAGTGAAGAGACGAACTTCGGTGATTTCATCGAGGACAAAGGAGCAGAAAACCCCAGCGACATGACGGCAATAGTGTTGCTAAAAGAAAAAATCAAAGATGTGCTCGAGACGCTCACGGAGCGGGAGCGGCAGGTGCTGGAGCAACGCTTTGGTTTGGTCGACGGTTATAGCCGGACCTTGGAAGAAGTGGGACGTCAATTCCGCGTTACCAGGGAACGTATCCGGCAAATCGAGGCAAAAGCCCTGCGGAAAATGCGGCACCCTACGCGGATCAGGCAACTGGAAGGCTTCCTCGACGCAGCCGAGGTCTAGACGCAACTTTCGCGTCGGGCTGAGGTTTAATTTTGGTTATGAACCGCGATGACGATCCAGAGCTTTGGGACCTGCTGGGCCAGGCCGAAGAGGTCGAGCCGTCTCCTTTCTTTGCTCGCAGTGTCCTGCGTGCTCTCCGCCGGGATCAGCCGGAAAAACGAGGATTTGCAGGTTGGATCGCCTGGCGAAAAATTGTTCCAACTCTTTCCGCCGTCGCCGCTATTTTGCTGGCCTTCGGGGCTATTCAGACATTTCACAAGTCGTCCACTCCTTCTCGTCGCGATCGAATTCTGCTCGCTAATGGGCAGGACCCCGACTTTGCCGCCGACTTGGATGTCCTCGCCAACCTGGACGACGACAGCGACGACTCTGCTCTGTTGTAAAGAGAAAACCGAGGCGAGCGATTCTAGTTGCGTGGGTTAGAACCACGCCCGCCCGCCCCCTCCAATTTTTTCAAGGCTTACCGCCAATAGCGATGTCGGTAGATACGACGTCCATGCCACCAATAATAAGGTCGGTAACCCACACTGTAATAGAGCGGCGCATAATAAGCGACCGGATAGGCATATGGGTAATAGCCGTAGCCGTATGGGGGATAACCGAAATAGCCCGGGAAGCCAAACCCGATTCCGATTGAAACTCCCGCGTCCGACTCCGGAGCAGCAGCGACGATGAAGCCCAGCGCAATTAGCGCGATCATTAACAGCCTTTTCATTAATTCACCCCCTTTCCCAAATTAAACCCCATTTGAGCAAAAAGTTTTCCGAATTATTGCGTGTGAATTAGGTTACTGCCTTTGGATAACCCGTTACCCGGATATCGTTCCCAATTCGCCGATAGCGTGGCAAATCGAGGCGAAGCGACTCGGCCGTGGTTCCCCCTCCTTTGCCTCCAAAGGCGAAGACGCCGCCGCCGTTAAACTGCGCCCCAATATAAATTTGAACCTTGTCAATCAGGCGTTGATCGAGTGCCTGACCCAGGATTTCCCCACCCCCCTCGACAAGGACGCTCATGATTTGCCGACGACCCAGGTCCTCCAGCACCGAACGTAACGACTGATCGTGGTGGACAATTGTTCGACTCGAATGGGAATCCCTAAAAATTTTCGACTGGCGCGGGAGCCGACCCGATCGGGTCATAATTACTCGCCACGGTTGTTTACGCCTTGATCCTGTCCTCGCGGTCAAGCGCGGATCATCATTACGAATTGTTTCTGCGCCTACCAAAATGGCGTCGACCAAGGCACGCAGTTCATTCGCATCACGACGCGACTGTATCGATGTGATCCAGCGGGAATCGTCAGGGGGAGAGGTGAGCCGACCGTCCAAGCTCATTCCGCACTTGGCGATTACAAATGGTTTGCCAGTTACAACCCACTTGTTAAATGCCTCATTCAGCTGCGTGCATTCTGCTTCCAAAATCCCTGTGGTTACATCAATTCCCGCCCGCCGGAGCAACTCCATTGCCCGACCGCAATGCTTTGGATTTGGATCTACCGCTCCGATCACAATACGACGAATGCCGCGACTGATGATGTAATCGGTGCATGGCCCGGTCCGTCCGCGGGTTGAGCACGGTTCAAGTGTTACATAAAGGGTAGAATCGACGGAGATCGGGTCGGTTATTTTTTTCAGGCAATCAATTTCCGCATGAGCTGCTCCCGCCTCTCGGTGATACCCGCGGGCTACCACCCGATCTCCTGAAACCAAAACCGCGCCTACCGAAGGATTAGGACTCGTTAAGCCCAAGCCTTTTTGCGCCAGAATGATGGCTTTGCGCATGAAATATTCGTGGCGCACCATTGACGGAACCTAACAATCGCATCGGGTGGCGCAACTACCGTTCGATTGAGTCTGATTGGCCCTATACTTAGCCGGGAACCATTACATCACAGTGCAATAATGTCGCATTTTTTCCGAATATTGTACGCGATATTTCCAATGTAAAGACTTGATTACAAAGATTTTACCTTTAGGAACCACCTCTGGCATCGCATAAGCTTTTCGGGTTAAAGGAAAATTTTTAAAGGAAAGGAAACATTAAACATGAGCATTATTCGCTACCAATCCCCAGAGTCCGCGACCTGGACCGGGCTAGATCGTTGGAGTAATCTTCGCGACGAGCTGGATTCGTTGTTTGAGATGCCATTCTGGTCGAATTTCGGCCGCCAATCTCAACTCTTCAGCGGGTGGTCCCCAGCGTTGGATCTCTATCAAACTAACGACAACGTCGTCGCGCGTGTCGAATTGCCCGGAATGCGGAAGGAAGACATCGAGATCTCTCTGCAGGAAGGCATGCTGACGATTAGCGGCGAACGCAAGAGTGAGGCTCCGGAAAACGACAAAGCTGAGCGCTCCGAGCGTTACGTAGGGAAGTTTCGCCGCAGCATTGCGTTGCCGACTCAAGTGGATCCCAACAAAGTTACCGCAAACTATCGGGACGGAATTCTGACCATCACGCTGCCAAAGGCTGAGGAAGCGAAGCCGAAGCAGATCCAGGTCAACGTCGAATAACCGAGGAGAGAACACAGATATGAACACACTAGTCCGTGAAAATCGAGATGGCCGGCAGGGTCGCACTGAGCAGTTCGTCACCCCGGTTGCGAGCGTGATCGAGGATGGCGACTCCTATGTGTTGAGGGTGGAAATGCCTGGCGTGAACAGGGAAGGGCTCGAAATTTCGGTTGAGAACAACGAGCTATCTATTACCGGCCGCCGAACCATGCCCGCCGTCGAAGGAACGCTGATTCACCGCGAATCGCGCGCGGAGAATTTTCGGCGAGCGTATGAGCTCGACCCAAGCATCGACACCGCGAAAATTGGCGCTCGGATCGAGCAGGGTATCCTCACCCTCACGCTGCCGAAAGCAGAGAAGGTGAAGCCGCGCAAGATCACTGTGAATTAATCAGCAAAACAAGATTCGAGAGGCCGCGCGCCATGAGGGCACGCGGCCTTTTTGCTTTTTCCTTGGCGAACAGAGAAGGGCAGACTTAGTTGGATTATGCCCGCAAAAACTGAAGAAAAGACTGGCGAAGAAAAACTCATCGCCGCCCGAAACAAGAATCTCGACCTCGCCATTCAGCAAATTGCCAAGGACTACGGCGACGGGGCGATTATGCGGCTCGGTGACGAGAAGATCACCGACGTCGAAGTGATCCCAACAGGCAATATCCTGATTGATCGCGCGCTCGGTGTGGGCGGCTTCCCGCGTGGCCGTATTGTCGAGGTTTTCGGTCCCGAATCGTCGGGTAAGACGACTCTCACGTTAACCGTTATTGCCCAGGCACAGAAGCGTGGCGGTTTGGCTGCCTTCATTGATGTGGAGCACGCGCTCGATCCGCAGTACGCGCGCAAACTCGGAGTCGATCTGGACGATTTGCTCGTCTCCCAGCCCAGTTCCGGTGAAGAAGCGTTGCGGATCTGCGAGACGCTGGTGCGGTCTAACGCACTGGATGTGATCGTGCTGGATTCGGTAGCGGCGCTGGTTACTAAAGCCGAGCTCGAAGGCGAAATCGGGGACACCACGGTCGGAGCCCAGGCTCGATTGATGAGTGCCGCTTTGCGCAAGCTCACGTCACTTATTTCCAAGGCGCGGACTACCTGCATCTTTACCAACCAGATCCGGGAAAAAATCGGTGTGATGTTTGGGAATCCGGAAACGACCCCGGGTGGAAAAGCGTTGAAGTTTTATGCGAGTGTGCGCGTCGACATTCGTCGCATTGGAGCGATCAAACAGACCGACGGTGTGGTTACTGGCAATCGAACCCGGGTCAAGATCGTCAAGAACAAGGTCGCGCCGCCATTTACCGAGGCCGAATTCGACATCATGTACAACGAAGGAATTTCCTCTACCGGCGCATTACTCGACCTCGCTCTCGAACAGCAGGTGATTGAAAAGCGGGGGTCGTGGCTCAGTTATAAAGGGATGCAACTTGCCCAGGGGCGGGACGCGGCCAAAGATGCATTGAAGGCCGACCCGAAACTCTACAAGGAAATCGAGACCACGGTAAAAGCGAAGCTGGACGAAGGAAAATAGCGCTGTTCCGATCGAGGAGGAGAGGTGCTAATCTCAATCTCCTTTTGACAGGTAGGCGCTGTTTCGTTACTTAGTCTCCGAAAGGAAACTATGGATGAATCCTGATCAATGCCCCGTCAGCGCCGCAGTGCAGGTGATCGGCGGTAAATGGAAGCCGGTCATTCTTTTCAACCTTCGCGAGGGCGCTAAGCGATTCAGTGAGCTGCGCCGGGCCATCCCGGCCGCGACCCAAAAGATGTTGACGCAACAACTTCGTGAACTGGAGAGCGACGGAATTATCGATCGCAAGGTTTTTCCGGTAATACCGCCGCACGTCGAATATTCACTGAGTCCGCACGGCCGGAGTTTACGTCCGGTTCTTGGGGCTATGTGCGATTGGGGACAGAAGCACCGGGCCCATATGCAGCGACGTGGCAGCGCGGCTGTTTCACGCAATGGCCTTTCGCCGCGGAACGCTCGCAACGACGCCGTCGCCGGGCGTGCGTGAAGATCGCCCCCGCCCTCCCGTTCGTATGACCAGCCGCGAAATTCGCCAGAGCTTTCTCGATTTCTTTCGCGAGAAACAGCACACCACTGTGCCTTCTTCTTCGCTTCTGCCCGACGCTCCCAACCTCCTTTTTACAAACGCCGGCATGAACCAGTTCGTGCCGATTTTCCTTGGGCAACAAAAACCGGCCTGGGACCCGCCACGCGTGGCTGACACGCAGAAGTGCATTCGTGCCGGCGGCAAACACAACGATCTCGAGGACGTCGGGCTCGATACCTATCACCACACCTTCTTCGAGATGCTGGGCAACTGGAGCTTTGGCGACTATTTCAAACGCGAAGCGATCGAGTGGGCCTGGGAGTTAGTAGTTGGACGCTGGAAATTTCCTCCGGAGCGGCTCTATGCGACGGTTTACAAGCCCGGACCGGCCGAGCCGGCCGTCTTCGATCAGGAAGCGTACGATCATTGGGCTCGATTATTTCGTGAAGCCGATCTGGATCCGGCCATTCACGTCGTCAGCGGCAACAAGAAAGACAATTTTTGGATGATGGGTGATACCGGCCCATGCGGACCATGCTCGGAGCTGCATGTCGATCTTACTCCGCTGGGCGATACTCGCGGAGCTTTGGTCAATAAAGATGATCCGCGCACCATCGAGATTTGGAACCTGGTTTTCATTCAGTTCAACGCCAATGCAGACGGCACCTTCTCGCCTCTTCCTCAGCGACACGTCGATACGGGAATGGGTTTCGAGCGGGTGACAGCGATCATCCAGGGGACCAAACATCTCACCGATTTCAGCGGCACGGTCTCGAACTATGCGACCGATGTTTTCCGTCCGATTTTTGGCGAGCTCGAAAAGTTGAGCGGAAAACACTACGGCAGCACCCTCCCCGGTAGCGCACTCGTCGCGAGTGCTGTCTCCGGCGTCTCGCCAGAGACGGATGCTGCGCGAGACGCGCAGCACGACGACCGGGACGGTCGGGCTACCCAAGAAAAAATCGACGTTGCGTTTCGCGTCATCGCCGATCATATCCGCGCGCTAAGCTTTGCGATTGCTGACGGGATTATCCCATCCAACGAGGGACGGGGTTATGTGTTACGCCGAATTTTGCGGCGCGCAGTTCGTTACGGACGCACGCTCGGATTCCATGAACCTTTCTTTTGCGAGCTGGTCGATGTTGTTGTTCGGACAATGGGAGATGTCTTTCCTGGACTGAAAACACGACGGCAAGCGATCACCGAAACTATCCGTCGCGAGGAAGAGGCTTTTAATCGAACGCTTGATCAGGGAATGTCTCTCTTTCAAAAGGCTGTCGACTCAGTGGAGTCTTCTCCAGCCACTCTTAAGGACGACTCTTCTCAGCCAGCGGATTATGGCGCTCAGGAATACGAAAGAGCTACCTCCGGCGAGCGAACTGTAATCCACTACGGGCGTTTCCAACGTGATGAGCACGGCAACGTTCGGAAGCGAGTCAGCGGCGACGTTGCCTTTAAACTTTATGACACCTATGGCTTCCCTCTCGACCTAACCGAACTCATGGCACGGGAACGAGGATTCGAAGTCGATGTGCCGGGTTTCGAGAGGTTGATGGATGACCAGAAGGCGCGTGGACGGGCGGCGCAAAAGAAGGAAGCGATCAGCGTCGAAGTAGAAAATCTCCAAACCACGCCAACAGAATTTCTTGGTTACGATTTCGTCGAGGCGGAAGCGGTCGTTGAAACTGTTTTGCCCGGCAAAACCGCCGGTGAACTCAATGTCATTTTCGACCAAACCCCCTTTTATGCGGAGATGGGAGGACAGGTTGGGGACCGCGGACTCCTGCACGTTCCTGGGCATGATCGAACGGAAATCGGTCGCCTTCGAGTGCTCGATACTCAGGCGCGTAATCGTGTTTTTGTGCATCGCGCCGAGCTCGTGGAAGGACGAGCGCCCGAGCCTGGTGAGGCCGTTCGCGTTTCCGTCGATGTCGAGCGCCGGCGCGCGATCGAGCGCCATCATACCGTCACCCACATCTTGCATTGGGCGTTGCACCAAGTCGTTTCGCCTGATGCGGCCCAAAAGGGCAGCTATGTTGGACCGGACAAGCTAACATTCGATTTCTCCAGCGCGGCGCTCATGAAAGAGCAGCTTGGCGCCGTAGAAAACCTGGTCAACCAGCGTATCGCGGAAAACGAACCGGTTTCATGGACAGAGATTCCGTACGCGGAGGCGAAGAAGCGTTCCGATATTCAGCAATTCTTTGGTGAAAAATACGGCGACAAAGTGCGTGTGGTACAAATTGGGGGCGAACCGAAATCTTTGAACGGATACTCGATGGAACTCTGTGGCGGCACACATGTACGCGAGACAGGCGAAATCGGTTGGTTCAAGATTGTGAGCGAGTCCGCCATTGCCGCCGGGATTCGACGCATCGAGGCCGTTGCGGGCGATGAAGTCGTTAAGTGGGCCGAGCAGGAAGCGGCTCGCCAGCAGGAGATGTTCGAAACCCTCTCGCGGAAAAAGCCGGGAATCGGGGCGTTACCCGAGTTTGTGAAAGCTAGGAGCGCCGCGGAAGTCCTTCAATCAATCGATGCGCGGGCGTCCCAGGTAAAGATTCACGAGGCCGAGGTTCATGAATGGGAAAAGCAACACGCAAAAGCAGCGGAATCGGAATTGCGGAGTCGTGCGGCCACCATCGCAAACGATCTCGCAGCATCGCATTCCGGTGAAACGGTTTGCATCGCGCAAGTCCCGGATGCGGACGGAGCCATGCTGCAAGCGGTCGCCGACGCGCTTAAGGGGAAATTTAAGGGTCCGATTCTTCTAGCCGGCATTACCAACGGCCGCGTCGATTTCGTTGCCACTGTCCCCAAAGAGATGACGGCAAGAGTTCGGGCAAATGAAGTTATTCAGCAGGTCGCACCCATCGTCGGTGGTAAGGGTGGTGGCCGCCCGGAAAATGCGCGTGGCGCAGGTAAAGACGTTGGCAAATTACCGGACGCGCTGGCAAAAGCCCGCGAGTTGATCGGTGGGAGCCAGGGATAAATCCAGTGAAAGCCGCATTCTAAGTGGGCAAAGCGAGCGTGACGAAAAACGTGGCGCCCAGAGCGAGCGCGAGCACGACGACGTAAATATACCCGCCGAGAAGAAACTTAAAGACGGTCATAAACCAGCTCTGGCGATAGACGCGCCGGATCGAGAGAAAAAGTAAAAGGAGCGCGGCTATCACCAGGATGGCTGTAATAAACGGCTGAATTGCGGGCACGAGTCGGGACAATTCCCAGGAGCTAAATCCAACGATCATAATCGCGAGATAGGCGAAAGCGTGTATATGCAGCGCGTAGATCAGATGATCGATATAGAAGACGCGTTTTCGGATGTAGAGAACCTTCAGCACAAACGCGAAAAGGGGGATGCAACAAAGCATCATGGCCGGCAGGTTGCTGACCATGGTAAGGAAAAAGACCTTAAAGTTGACGCCGTTCTCCCCGATTTTCTCTTTCACTCGATCGTTCACCCACTTTTCGAATCCTGAGGCCTTAGGATCCTCTTTAGTATCCATTTCGAGTATCGACTTATCTGTTTTCGCGTCGGACACTGCCGCCTCGACTTCGGCCCGGGCCTCTGGAGGTAACTTTTCCATTCTTTGTTCCAGCTTCGCCTTTACCTCGGGTGTCATAGGCTGGCGCCCCAACTTGCTATGCCCATGAAGGTTCGCGCGCTGCGCGAGCAGATGTACCCCAAAGAAGAAGATGATGCTGACGAGCAGATATAGGCGAAGTGGATGGACATAGCGGACGCGTTTACCGGCCAGAAAATCGTTGGTGAGCTGCCAGGGGCGAATCAGTAGCAGGCCGATCGTGGAAAAGAACTTTGAGTCCCAATTCAAGAAGGAATCGAGCACGTCGAGAAACACGCGCCCGAACGAACGTCGGTAATCGACTGCATGCTGGCCGCACTTGGCGCAAAAGGGACCAGCCATCGTCGCGCCGCAGTTTTCGCAATAGGGCAGTGGCGGAGGCCGTCCCTTGCGACGGCGGGAGAAGAATCTGCGTCGGGCCGGTTCAAGGACGGCAGTAACGCCGGCCTCGGCCGCGACTATCTGTGATGACTCATCCACTGGCTCGCAGCGTATGGAAATCGGCGGAGTGCGTCGACTTCGAATCAGACTGGGAATGCGGATATGACACACCTACAGCAGCACGATTTTCATCCGGTCGATTAGAGTTGTCAGCGCCGGTTCCGTGCGGGGCGCAACGTGGCAACCTGGAAATGCGATAGGTATCTCCCGCGTGTGGACGCGCGGATCAGCCGACTGATTGCGGCAATTTCTACGAGCGGCGGAAGACGATGGCAGCTGCCCCAAGCAGCAGACTCGTGAGCAAGAGCGCCAAATCTGCCAAAAATAGCGGGAGGAGCATGAGCCCCAGTCCGCAAATCATCGGCATCCAAACATGCATGCGTTTGCCATAGGTAAAGGCGACAAAACCCAAGCCGCTGAAGACGAGGCCGCCAATGCAGTTTGCGGTAAACGCATCAGGCATGGGTGGTTTACAGCTTATTGCGCGCCAAAAAGCAGGCGCGCAGAAAGTTACCGTTGACCGATACAATGGGAGGATGACAGGATGCGCTCCGCATTTCGCGAAATGCATAAATTGTTGACCTAATGGGGGCGCTCTTTCGCACAAAAAGTCCGGAGTTACTGATGCGGGAGGCACGTGCTCCCGAGCGTCAAATGAAACGCTCGCTCAGCGCGCTGGATCTGACGGCGCTCGGGATCGGCGCAATTATCGGATCGGGTATTTTTGCGCTCACTGGCACTGCCGCCGCAGGGGAAGCAGCTGCTGGGAACGCCAGCTCGATGACAACGCCAGTCATTAATTTCATTCAATCCTGGTTAACTCATGCTCCGATTATTCTCGGCCGGCCCGGGGCGGGCCCGGCGGTCGTTTTTTCTTTTGTCGTAGCGGCAATTGCGTGTGGTTTCGCTGCCCTTTGCTATGCCGAGCTTGCCGCGATGATCCCTGTTTCAGGCTCGGCTTACACCTATTCCTATGCGACGCTTGGGGAAATCATCGCTTGGATCATTGGATGGGATCTTATCCTTGAGTATGCCGTGGGGAATATGGCCGTGGCCGTTGGCTGGTCGGGCTACTTCGTCAAACTTTGCGGTAGTCTGTTCGGGATCAAATTTCCGCTATGGGCGGTAACAGACCACAAAACCGCCTCCGAAATCGTCGCCAAAGGAGGCGACGTCCTGCAGAATTACTCTTCGACCGCCTTGCCGGTCATTGCCGGCCATCCGATCGCAATTAATCTGCCAGCATTCCTGATCGTGGCGGCCGTAACGGTGCTGCTTATTTATGGCATTCGTGAAAGCGCGCGCACCAACACCACGATTGTAATCTTAAAAGTCGCCGTCGTGGTTTTCTTCATTTCATTCGGCGCTTTCATGGTAAACCCAACCAATTGGCATCCGTTTGTTCCGAATGGCTTTGCCGGAGTAATGAGCGGGGCCGCGATTGTCTTTTTTGCTTTCATCGGATTTGACGCCGTCTCGACGACTGCGGAGGAAACGCGCAATCCGCAGCGGGATTTGCCGATTGGCATGATCGCCAGCCTGATCATTTGCACACTCCTCTACGTTTTAATGTCTGGGGTACTGACCGGGATAAGAAAATATACGGTTTACCTTGGTGACTCAGCGGCTGTCGCCACCGCTTTCGCGGGCAAACCATGGGCGCAAGCCTTGGTTAGCGCCGGCGCCTTGGCGGGAATGACCTCCGTCCTTCTCGTTTTTCAACTTGGCCAGCCCCGAATTTTTATGGCTATGGCGCGCGATGGATTGTTGCCGCAATATTTTGCCCGCATCCATTCGCGCTTTCGTACTCCCTACATTACGACGATCTGGACGGGCGTAGTCGTCGGTGGCGTGGCCATGCTGACCGATATCGGATCGCTGGCCGATCTGACGAACATCGGAACTCTGTTCGCTTTTGTTCTGGTTTGTCTCGGGGTTGTTATCCTCCGTCGAAAGGATGGGAATAGACCACGTCCTTTCCGTGTTCCGATGGTGCCACTGTTTCCGATTCTTGGCGTTATCTTTTGTGTGGCGCTAATGTTGAGCTTGCCGATTCTCACCTGGGTTCGCTTCTTCGTCTGGCTCGCCCTCGGGCTGGTGATCTATTTTCTCTATAGTGTTCGCCATAGTCGATTGCGACAGGGTGTCGACACCGGCGAGACGGAAAATGTTTTTCCGCCGATCGAGACCTAATTAGAGGAACCGACCGTCCTCGTTACTACGGAGCCCGGAAAAAGACCGGCGCTCGCTTCGCAACAGGTATGACATGGCATCGTGACGCGGGCCCAGGCACCCTCAGGAAGCGGAATGGCCGGGGCGATCCCCATTTTCCATTTGATCAACCGGAGCAGATCGCAGCAAGCGGAGGCATGTGCTCCTACTGCGTTCCAGACGTGTTTTGCGCCTGTTCGGGATGCAAATGTTTATCGAGGAACGTTTCCATTGCTTCGTAAAAGGCAAAACGGTTTTCCTCATTATGAAAACCGTGCCCTTCGTTGTCCTTCACCATGTACTCGACATCAATTCCGCGCTTGCGCAGACCATCGACGATTTGATCCGATTCCGCTTTGTTCACGCGCGGATCCTGCGCCCCCTGAGCAACAAAAAGGGGAGTTTTGATTTTTTGCGCGTTCAGGGCCGGCGAGCTGGCTGTTAGCAGGTCTTTGTCTTTGACCGGATCACCGACCATTTCGTGCATCTGATCCAGAAACGGTTTCCAGTAGGGGGGAATCGTGTTTAAAAAGGTGAAAAGGTTTGAGACGCCAACGTAATCCACCGCAGCCGCATACAAGTCGGGCGTAAAGGTAACGCCGGCGAGAGTGGCATAACCCCCGTAACTGCCCCCGTAAATAGCAATTCGTTTGGGATCGGCGATCCCTTGTTTAATGAGCCATTGCACGCCGTCACTGATATCGTCCTGCATGGTGCGACCCCATTGCTTGAAGGAGGCTTCCCAAAACTTGCGGCCGTAACCGGTGGAGCCGCGGAAGTTGATTTGCAGGACAGCATATCCACGATTGGCCAAAAATTGCACCTCCGGATTATAGCCCCATTGATCCCGCGCCCACGGGCCTCCATGGGGGTTCACCACAACCGGCAAATTCTTCGGATCGCGGCCCAGAGGCAGCGTGAGATAACCGTGCAAGGTCAGGCCGTCGCGGCTCTTGAACTCAATTGGCTTCATTGGCGCGAGGTCAGATTCCTTTAGCCAGGGCGCGACATCGACCAGCTTCGTCAATTCTCCGGACTTGCTATCAAACAGGTAGCGCGATCCCGACGTGCGATCATTACTCGCGACGACGATAAATTTTTCCTCCGCTTTATCGTTAGCCGAAACGTCTACTTCGTAACCCGGCAGTTTTGCTTCCAGCGTTTTGTAAATCGTTTCTGTCGCGGGATCGAAAAATTTCCGTTCCGTTTTCCAGGTCTCATAGGAAGCGAACGTCAGCACTTTGCGTTTCTTGGAGTAGGCAAGCCCTTCCACATCCACATCTGGATTCTCATAGACAAGTTTTGTCTCTTTTGCCGTCTCCGGATCGATGACGACAATCGCGGCCTTGTCGCGCCCGATGTTGGAATCGGCATAGATCGCTTTGTTATCGAAGGTGTAAAATTGTGGTGAGCATTGCTCGCGAAAATTTGTTGTCAGCACCATTTTAAATGGTGCGTTCTCATCCGGCCGCGTAAGCAGGCTCGTGTTTACGCCGTCCGTAGTTGTGGCAGCGCGAATCTTGCCGGCATGATCGGTTATATAGCGTTCAATATTTCCCGGATTTTGCGCCGCCAGTTTCATCTCACCAGTTTGCACATTCAGCCGAAAAGCGTCGAAAACCTTGGGGTCGCGTTTGTTCATCCGAAAGAGAATCTCGCTCTCGGAAATATCTTCTAAATCGTCCACCAGCTCCGAGCGCACCTTGGGAAATGGAGTGAGGTCCTTCACCTCTCCCGTTTTCACATCAACCCGTTTAAGGTGAAAATTTTCGTCACCACGATCGTCCATGTTGTAAATGACAAAGCCATTTCCTTTCCAAAAATAGGTTTGAATATCGCGGTCCTTTTCAGAAGTAAGTCGGCGTGCTTCACCTCCCGCGACTGGTTTGACGAAAATGTTCAACCGCGATTCCCAGGGTTGCAAAAACGATATCGTCAGCCCGTCCGGGGAAAGATCGTAACCACGGCTGACTGGGTTCCGGAAAAAGTCGCGGACTGGAATTCTCGGAGGAATTTTTGATACGGGTGACGGCGTCGGAGAGAGCGTCTGGCCGAAGATTGGGAAAACCAGCGCAAGGACCGCCAGAACGGAAAGAAGGATCATTTTCATTATTTCAACTTTAGATGGGCGCAAACGCCTTTTTGGATTCAGAACGCGGTAATTGTCGAGGCAGAAAGGCTCTTATTCGTCCTTCGACTTGTCGTAAAAGAGAATGTTCAAAAGTAAAACGATACCGGCGGCCGCGGCGCACAGGAAAAAGATGATGGCGAGGCCCGGATAACCCCAGATGCGAAAGCTCGTTTCCACCCGCATAAGCAGCGCGGCGCCGATGATAAGCGATGCGATAATTAACCCGACCGTGATCCGGTTGGCTATTTTCTGGAAACCGATGATGAGCGTTTTCTCGTCAATCGCGTCGACCGAGACCTTAAATTCGTTATTAGCCAGGGCATCGAGAAACTTGTTTAAGCGTGAAGGCAATCGTTGAATCAAATCCTTCAGCTCCAGCACTCCGCTAAACAGATTGCCGGGCGACAGACTTTTCATTACCCGCTGCTGTAAAATAACTGCGGCGTTACGGCGGATTGAAGCATTTGGATCAAACTCGGGCGCCAGCGCACGGCCTACCTGATCGAGATTGAGCAACGTCTTGCCCAGCATCGTCAATTCTGAAGGAACCCGGATCCCACATTCGGCTGCCGTTTGCGTCACTTCGAGCACAAGCCGGCCAACCTGCATTTGCTCAACGGTGGCCGTCTTTTGCTGAGCGACAATTTCGGAAATTCGTCGCGTAAATTCCTGCTGATCAAATTCACGCCGGGGTTCGCCCACTTTTATCGCAATTTCTGTCGCTTCCTCTCCGCGACCCTCGGAAATGGCCAGCAGCAACTGCAACAAATCCTCCTGTAAACGAGGCATAATCCGTCCAACCATTCCGAGATCAATCAGCGCAACTCGGTAGTCGGGTGTGATAAAGACGTTGCCGGGATGGGGATCGGCGTGGAAAAAACCTTCCACCAGAATTTGGTTTAGGTAGGCGCGAAACAATTGCTCAGCCAGGGCTTCGCCATCAAACTCAAGGCGCGCCAGCGGACTCATCTCGGTGATTTTTTTTCCGGGCACATACTCCATCGTCAACACCCGTGAGGTGCAGTAATCGGCGATAGGCTCGGGCACGATCAGCCGGTCAAAGGATTTCATTTGCTCCCGAAAGACGACAAGATTGTGCGCCTCCTGACGGTAATCGAGTTCGCGCATCAAACTCTTCCGCAGTTCCTCCAGCATGCGCGTGAACTCGTAGCGCTTTCCCAGTTCGGTGTGGTTGTCGAGGAACTCGGCGATATCTTCGAGAGCTTCCAGGTCCTCCACCATTTGCTCACGGATGTGTGGCCTTTGCACTTTCACTGCCACTGCCCGTCCGTCCCGTAGTTGCGCGCGGTGCACCTGGCCGAGTGAAGCCGAAGCCGCCGGAGTTACTTCGAACTCCAAAAAAGCCTTCGATAGTCGAATCCCGATTTCAGAGGTCACAATCTTCTCGACTTCATCGAATCCGAACGGCTCGACTTTATCCTGCAATCGGGACAAGGCGTCGAGGTAAGCGCGCGGCATCAACTCGACCCGGGTCGAAAGCAACTGACCAATCTTTACAAAGGTAGGTCCGAGTTTTTCCAGATCGTCAGCCAGTTCCTCCGCCTTCGCGGTCTCTTTTGGCGAGATACGTTGTTCCGCGGTCAACGCTTCTTCCAATCCGGTTTCCTTGACCAAATCGGAGCGCCCATATTTCGCAAATAGCCATGCGATTTGCTGGTAACGCTTTAGGTGCTGCGGTTTCAGTGAAATGCCCATGCACTTTTAGAACGGAATTGGATAACAAAACGGCCTCACCGTTTGCGATGAGGCCGTTCGGCTGCGAAACGCGATCCAGGCGTTCCGTAACTGGAAAAACACGGCGGAGCGTGTCCCGCCAGATTGATAGATTCGCTAGTTCACGCCGCTTGTTTGTAACTGGCTTTGTCGTCTGCCTCGAGCCAGTCGAATAGCGGTGTCGTCTTCGGATCCAGACCGAGGGGGCGCAGCTGCTCGATATACCAATCGCGCTTTTCCGGATCTTCGTACGGATTTACCTTTGTGATTTCCTCACTCCATTTCCGCTTTTCTTCCTCGCTCTTAGGCGACCCGTTCTTATCGACCCATTTGGCTATCTCCTCATCGCTCGCTCCGGTTTCGAGCAACCCTTTAAAATCGTCGCCTTTAATTCCCTTAAAGCCGAAGAGCATGTTGTCCAACGGGCAATCGAAATGGTATTCGCCGATATCGCCCCAAAGCAGCGCGCGGCCTTTGTCGATGGTGCGTCCCAAAATGGCGTAGCCGCCGACTCTCACCTTGGGACTGCGAGGAGCTTCTTTCGTCAAATCTTTGCCTTTTTTATTCATGCTAAAAAATACGATCCCAGGCGGACGACGCAAGCCACCGAATG
The DNA here is from genome assembly GCA_036498205.1 of Chthoniobacterales bacterium. Taxonomy (GTDB): domain Bacteria; phylum Verrucomicrobiota; class Verrucomicrobiia; order Chthoniobacterales; family UBA10450; genus AV69. The sequence goes on from DASXIC010000139.1 coordinate 46,607, forward strand.
GACGCGAAAGCCGGTCATCATTCGAATCAATGGTATGGCACAACAAAAAGAAATCATTTCAACGGTGAACAGTCTCATTGAGACACTAAAAGACGGTCAGCAAGGATTCAAAGATGCCGCCGAAGCGGTGAAGGACCCGCAATTAAAGTCGCTCTTTAACGAGTTCTCACTACAGCGCTCACGCTTTGCCGGCGAGCTCCAGAGCGAGGCAATCGCGCTTGGCGAGAGTGACCCGGCCAAGAGCAGCAGTGCCGCTGGGGCGATGCATCGGGCCTGGATTAATCTCAAGTCCGCTATCACCAGCGGAGATGACCATGCGATCCTCGCGGAATGTGAGCGCGGCGAAGACTCCGCCATCAAAGAGTACAAAGATGCGATGGAAAAAGAGGAGCTCTCTTCACCTGTTCGCGACATCGTTTCCCGCCAATATAGCGAGGTAAAAAGCGCGCACGATCGCATCAAAGAATTACGCGACGCCACCAAGGCAACTTAAGACAGGC
>DASXIC010000140.1:0-13170 GCA_036498205.1 Chthoniobacterales bacterium
CCTTCCGCCCGGTTGCTGAGATAGCCGCATTCGACAAGGATCGCGGGGTAGACCGCTTTGCGAATGACGCGGAAATCCGCGACGTGTATGCCGCGATTTACCGCGCCGGGAATGGTGCAGAGTTTATTTTGGACCCGCTGAGCGAGGCTGGCGGCGTAGGGGAAGTGATAATAGGTCTCAAAACCTTTAACACCGCGCCGGCGCGAATCATTGAAATGAACACTCACGAAAACAGAATTTGGCGTTCCGTTTTCGATATCGACGCGCGTATCCAATGGAATAAAGGTGTCGTTCGTTCGCGTCATGACGACTTTAAACTGCGATTCGCGGAGCTTGCGCGACAAACGCGTTGCCACATCCAGCGTCGCTGCTTTTTCGGGGGGACCGAACCTACGATAGGCGCCGCTGTCTTTGCCGCCATGACCCGCATCCACCACAATGGTGTTGAAAGTGCGACTGGTGTTCTTGTGCTGCTCCGAAACGGTTTGGCAACTTGCAAGGGCAAGTCCCAGAAATAGAAGAACGAGCCAGGGTCCACGCATCATGTCGAGGACTGATAATCGAATGAGCTTGGACAGACAAATTTTTCGCCCGAAAAAGGGGAGGTCGTTCCGTTGAAGGCGCAAAAACCGCTTGTTTTTAGCGCGGTCACATTTAAAGGCCATACTCGTCGTTATGTTTTCTAAATTCGCAGTCATTCCCATCGCACTGAGCCTCGGACTCTCCCTATGTAAAAAGCACGAAACGGTCCAAAGAATTGGCGAAGGCGCGACGCCATCGCCCTCCGTGTCGCCGCCGGTCAGCGCATCCCCCGGTGCGCCTCTGCCTGGAGCGACCGAGGCTGGTTCGGCCGCGACACAACCAAAGAAGGTGGCGGTGGATCAAACGGCCCAGGTCATCGTCTACGGCTATCACCGTTTTGTGAATCAGGTTCGGCGGCCCGACACTGAAATCACGCCGCAAGCGTTCGAACAGCAGATGCAGGAACTCAAAAATCGAGGCATCACTGTCATTCCGATGCAGGATTTTATGGCTTGGAAACGCGGGGAGAAAAATATCCCGCCCCGCGCCGCCATCATCACGTTCGACGATGGGTGGAAATCGCAATACGACGTTGCCTGGCCGATCATGAAAAAGTTTGGCTATCCCTTCACCATGTTCATCTACACGGAGGGAGTGCGGGGCGGCCACTTCGGGGGAGGAGAAGCCATCACCTGGGAGCAGCTCGCTGAAATGCGTGACGCTGGAGTTGATATTCAGGCCCATTCAGAAACGCATCAGGATCTGCGCAGGCCGTACGACAAGGTGGCGAAGAAGAAATTGAGTCCACCCGAATACGAGCAATGGCTGCAAAACGAGGTGGGGCGTTGTAAAGAAACACTCGAACAACGGCTTGGTATCAAGGTGAACTGTTTTGCCGTGCCCTATGGGTTCTATAATCAGCACATCAAAGAAGTGGCACAGCGCGCTGGTTATGAAGCGGTCTTCACCGTCTATGGCCAGCCCATCACATATCGCTCGTCCAACGATTCGCTCGGGCGTTACCTGATTGAAGCGAACAAGCCGAAGGTTTTTGGCGATGCCATTGGAATGATCGCGACCTCGAGTGCCGGAGGCGCTCCGGTTGCCGAGATTGGCGCAGCCAACATCCAAAGCAAGCCGGCTGATGGCGAAACCGTCCGCAATGCCATGCCCTTGATCAGCGCAAATCTCTCCGCTTTTGGCGCAATCGATCCGGGCAGCGTCCAGATGCGCGTGAGTGGGCTCGGCGTGATACCGGCTTCGTTCGATCCGAAAACGCAAACCGTGTCGTATCAGGTAACGCAAAAATTGCGCGACAAATGTTCCGTTATTGTCGAGGCGAAATCGGGCGGAAAAAAAGTGGAAGCTCATTGGAGTTTTGCAATCGACGAAGGCGCCATGAAAGCACCGCCTCCCTCGGCTTCGCCCAAGAAATAGCGGGAGACGAGTTCGGTCGTTATGTTTTCCCAACTGGGCGATCGGCTGCAGGACATCTTCAAGGACCTGCGCGGCCACGGTACCATCAGCGAATCGAATATTAACGAGGCGCTGCGACAGGTGCGGCTGGCGTTACTGGAGGCCGATGTCGATTTTCAAGTGGCGAAAAACTTCATCGCTCGGGTCAAAGAAAAGGCGCTTGGCGAGGATGTATTGCGCAGCGTCACGCCCGGTCAGCAGATGGTGAAAATTTTTCACGATGAATTGACCACCCTGTTAGGAGGCGACTCCGCTCCCTTAAACCTGAGCAAACCGGCGCGGATTCTGATGGTCGGTTTAAATGGCGCCGGTAAAACGACTTCGTCGGCGAAGCTTGCTCGCCTCCTAAAAAAGCAAGGTCGTAATCCCGCATTGGTTGCAGTGGATCTGCAGCGCCCGGCCGCGATCGAACAGTTGGCAACCCTGGGAAAACAAATCGACGTCCCAGTGTTTACGCCGGACGCGAACGAGAAAGACGTTACCCGCGCGGCAGCGGCGAGTTTGCAATGGATGGACAACGCCGACGTGGAGATCTTCGATACTGCGGGCCGGCAGGAAATAGACCAGCCGCTCATCGAAGAATTGAAGCAGCTCCGGGATTTTTTGCAGCCACAGGAAGTTTTACTCGTGGCCGATGCTGCGACCGGTCAGCAAGCGGTCAGCGTTGCGACTCATTTTAACGACGCGCTCCAGATCACCGGAATCGTGTTGACCAAATTGGATGGCGACGCGCGTGGAGGCGCGGCCCTTTCGATGCGCGAGGTGACGCAGCGACCGATCAAATTCGCCGGGGTGGGTGAGAAGCTCGATCAGTTCGAAGTCTTCGTGCCGGATCGGCTGGCCGGCCGGATCCTGGGGATGGGAGATATTGTCGGACTGGTGGAGAAGGCGGCAGAAGCGGTCGACGAAGAAGAAGCCGCGCAACTGGAGCGCAAACTTCGGAGCGCAAAATTCGATTTCAACGATTTCCTGACGCAGTTTAAAATGATGCGTCGCCTCGGACCGCTGGAGAATATCCTTGGCATGCTCCCGGGAATGAGTAACGTGCCGGGCCTTTCGGTCGACGAAAAGCAGCTCCGGCGGATCGAAGCGATTGTGCTTTCGATGACCGCGCAGGAGCGAACGAAGCCCGACATTCTAAACGCGCGGCGCCGGCAGCGGATCGCGCGGGGAAGTGGGCGGACCGTGACTGAGGTGAACGATTTGCTGCAGCGTTTCAATCAGATGCGCAAGCTAATGAAAAACGCCGGTAAGATGAAAAGGATGATGGCGCAGATGGCGCGAATGCAAAATTAACGATATGGCAGTTTCAATTCGACTTCGCAGAGAAGGGGCACTCAATCGCCCTTATTACAAGGTAGTGGTGACCGACCGTCGCAGCCCGCGCGATGGCAAATTTTTAGAGCTTGTCGGCACCTACGACCCAAAAAAAACAGGTCACAACAGTACCCTGAAACTGGATCGGATCGAACATTGGCTGGCACGCGGCGCCCAGCCGTCGGACACGGTGAGAAGTTTAATCAAAAAAAATAAGAAAGCGTCGGCAAGCCCAGCGGCCACAGCTTAACTTTGTTGGCGTATGCGGGAGTTTCTCGAGTTTGTCATCCGTCAGCTCGTGGATTTTCCCGACGAAGCGATCATCACCGAGGTTCCATCAGGCCGGACCATCATGTTTCGCCTTCAACTGCGACAGACGGATGTCGGGCGAGTAATCGGCCGCAACGGACAGACGATACAGGCGATTCGGGCGCTCCTCTCCAGTTCGGCAGCGCGTCACGGACAGCGTGCCACGCTCGAGATCGTGGAATAGCGGCCGCGGCAGTTGTAAGTTTCCACGAAAGGCGGCCGCGGCTTTGTGGACGATTGAGTCAATCGTCCCTGCCGGCTTAAGTTGCTCCGATGCGCATAGACATCATCACACTTTTTCCGGAGATCTGCCGCGCCCCGTTGAATGAGAGCATGATGAAACGGGCGCAGGAAAAGGGCGGTTTGGATCTTCGTATTCATAACTTGCGTGATTGGACCAAAGATAAACATCATGTCGTCGACGATGCACCGTTCGGGGGCGGGCAGGGGATGATAATGAAACCGGAACCGATTTTTGCCGCCGTCGAATCGCTTAAGACCGCGACCAGCAAAACCCTCTTGATGGCTCCGCAGGGCAAACGGCTCGATCAAAAAGTCGCCGACTCAATGTCCAGGCAAGAACATCTCATTATCGTTTGCGGACATTACGAAGGTGTCGATCATCGAGTAGTCGAGCATTTGATCGACGCCGAAATCTCTATTGGCGACTACGTTCTGACCAACGGCGCGATCGCGGCGGTCGTATTTGTCGATGCGATCGTACGATTGATCCCCGGTGTTCTGGGTCACGAGCAATCGGCGGTCGAAGATAGTTTCCGGCACAGTCTGCTGGAAGGGCCGCAATACACTCGGCCGGCGGAATTTCGAGGCTGGAGAGTTCCGGAAGCTTTGTTATCCGGGAATCACGCACAAATCGCGGCCTGGCGAAAAGAACAGGCGCTTCAGCGGACGCGCGAAAACCGACCGGATTTGCTTGGCTAACGATCGGTTAATCGTGGACTGCAAGTGTCGTCATCCCGAGCCGCGCAGACGGCGAGGAATCTGGCAAAGTTGGCGCGGACAATCGCGAGGTCCCTCGCGTACGCTCGGGATGACCCCTTATCTGTGCGCGGCCAGCTGCAATTAGCTCGGTGGGGGGCCAAGAATCACACAGGCGTTGATCCCACCAAAACCAAAAGAGTTACTCAGAACGTAATTTATCTTCGCGGCCCGGCCGTGATTCGGCGTGACATCAAGATCACACGCCGGGTCGGGATGTTCATGATGTAATGTGGGTGGCACGTGCTGGTGTTCGATCGCCAGCGCGCAAATCGTTGCCTCGATCGCGCCCGTTGCTCCCAGCGGATGCGACGTGAAAGCTTTTGTCCCACTCACTGCAATCTCGTAAGCGTGACGCCCGAAAACTTCCTTAATCGCCAGCGCCTCGGTTGCGTCGTTCAATTGGGTCGAACTTGCGTGCGCGTTGATATAATCGATTTGATCGGGCTGCAGCCCGGCATCGGAGAGGGCGTCGCGCATCGCGCGAATGCACGATTCGCCGCTCGGCAGCGGCGTAGTCATGTGAAACGCGTCATTGTTGAGACTGTAGCCGAGCACTTCCGCGTAAATGTGCGCGCCGCGCGAGCGCGCGTGGTCCAATTCCTCTATCACAAGCGAACCCGCGCCTTCGCCGATGACAAAGCCGTCTCGAAATTTATCGAAAGGGCGACAGGAAAGCTCCGGTCTGCCCTTCCACTGGCTCATCGTTTTGATAATGGCAAATGCCCCAAAGGTAAGTTGGCTCAGCGGAGCTTCAGCTCCGCCGGCAATAACGACATCGGCAAAGTCGTCGCGGATGTACCGCATCGCTTCGCCTACTGCGACAGTCCCACTTGCGCAGCTGTTCGAATTTGTCGTGCCAACGCCGCGAAAGCCGAATTCAATCGCCACGTTCGAGTGAGCCGAACCGCCAAAGACTTGCAACGCCAGTGTCGGGTTGACCCCGCGCGTGCCTTTCTTCAGAAAATAACCGTGTTGATCCTCCGCGTTGGAAACGCCGCCCAGGGCCGTGCCAAAACTGACGCCGACACGGTGTTGCGGCTTCTCGCGCGAATATTCGAAACCGGCGTCTTCGAGGGCAAGTTTGGCTGAGGCCACCGCGAATTGAGCGTAGCGATCAAGGCGTTTCAGGCGGTGGGGTGGAAAAAATTCCTCCGGAACCCAATTTCGAATTTCGCCGGCACAATGGGCATTGAACATCGAAGTATCGAAAGTGGAGACGTTCTTAATGCCGCTTTGTTCCCGGAGAATACCGCGCCAAAACTGTTCGCGACCGTGACCAATGCAGGTAATCGGCCCAAGACCGGTGATGACGGACCGCCGCCGATTTTTTTTAAACGCAACTGCCACAGCTCAGGGTTGCGCTTCCAGGTAGGCTTTCATATGGCGCAGCGTTTTATTGGCGACATGATGAATAAAGAATGTGCCAATAATCGGGTCTGCTAAAGGAGCGAGGGCCGGCACGCGAAAATTCAGTTCGTGCGATATCTCGACCACCACACCTGCAGAACTTTCTTGAAAGGTCCAGACAACGCGCATGCCGCGGGTAAATGCCTTCAGGTGATGAAAACGCACTTCGTAATTGTTGCGATCAATGATTTGTTCCGACGTCCAGGTTATGGGGATGCCGGAGCGAGATGCGGCCATGACGACGATGTTGCGTTCCGGCGCTCGTTCCAGGTAACGAATGTAACGATAATGTGGGAGTATCTTCGGCCAGTTCTCCAAATTCGCCGCCGTCTCAAAAATGGTGTCGCGTGGTGCGCGCATTAGGATTGAATTCGTTTTATGCATTGCAGTTGCGCGGGAAATTGCCCCGAACGATAGACCGGTCGAGAGAAGTCACAACGTGGGACTCGAAATGAAGTCGCAGTGTGAACGATGCGGGCGTCCACTTTCCCCGCCAGACGAGGCTTACATTTGCAGTTATGAATGCACATATTGTCCCGACTGCAGGTCGGCCATTAATTCGGTCTGCCCCAATTGCAACGGCGAACTGGTCCGCAGACCGAGGCGGGAAAATAACGAATTATAGGGCGATAGCCGCTGCGTTCGATTACTCATGCGGATTTGATAACATCCGCGCTTGTTCGCCCCGAAAAACCCCGATCCGCAGGGCGTTGAACCCTGCGGACCTTGCGGTTAAGGCTGGCAGCCTTTAGTCAAACTTCGCGTTCCGCCGCATCGGCGTCGGCAGCCAGTTGGGCCAACAAGGTGAAGAACCCCGGCGATTGGCCGATAAAAAGACCCATGTCGGTCAGAAACTTCACCACACCCGCTGCTATTCCAACCGTCTCGGTGGGTCGGATAATCGAGCATTTCGGAAGGGCTGAGCTAAGGAATGGGCACGGTTCGGGCATGATCAGGTTCGTTTGCAAATCCTCCAGAACCAGCCCCGCGGGGGGATTGGGACTATTCAGGTCCGGAAACGTGACCGTATTGCTGTTCACCGGATCAAATGCACTGACCTGAAGCGCATTGCCAGCCTTGTCCTGCCAGGTCTGGAAATGCATCGTCTCGGTTGGCCCGATACTGATCAGAATTCGCAACACCTCCACGCTGGTGGCGCGCTGCGCCATCGATGGGTAAAGGCTATTGCCGCCCTGCTCGATCGTTGCAAAATGGAATCCCGCTGTGTTCGCGATGACCTGAAGGAGATTACCATCCATCACGTCGGCGTTGGTCCTGGGAATGGCGGTATGTTGTCCGACAGCCAGATCAGGAATCGCCGGCGGAAAGACGAAGTTGGGCTCCAGATCCGGATTATGATCCCGGCTGCGATAGCGAGTCCACCAACTGGTATCGATAGTGAGCTGAGTCAGGTTGGTAAGCCGCGGCTTTTGGCTCGATCCGGTCGCTTTGCTACTAGTTGCAGTTAGCGTGCGAAACTGATCCAGATTTACCGGATCTGCACCTTTCGACATCAGATAAGCGTTAAGGAATGTGAAATGGGTGCGCTCGTCCTCGGTGTTGTCGTGGATGTACTGGTCCATGTCGCCGTCCAGTTGCTTAACGGCATTGGTAAAGTCTGGATTGCCTGTTCCGTCCGGTTCTTCGCTGTCCTGAATTCCGGCGAGCTCATTGTACTGCACCCACAAATCGGTCTCGAGGATTTCTGCCGCAGCGGCAAATCGGAGCAGAGCGGCATCACCTTCAGTCAGCTCGTGCGGGTTGCCATTGCCGTGCCCTTTCCCAAGCGCGTTTCCTTTTCCCTTTGAATTGGAGGCAAACAGTACGCCTCCCGGAGCGAGAGCAGCAACCCCAAGTCCGACGCCGCGAAGAAACGCTCTCCGCCGAATCTTTCTTGGAGCAGGGAAAAGACCAGCGATTCCAGGTGGCTGTTGAGTTTCGACATTATTCATAGCGATCTCCTTCGATATCGATTTCGAGCTGAGGTTTGATGTCGAAGCAGAGAACAGATACGCGGAAGCGTTATACTTCTCGGCTTCACGCTCGTAGAATCGCAGCAGATCAAGGCAAATGCCTCACTGGAAAGGTAACGCCGCTGTTACTTTTGCGGACGAGATCAGATCAGTCTTTGATCAGGATGAGGGCCTATCTTGATTCGATCGTATAACCAACGTAGCGCACCGTACGGATAAGTGGGGGATCGCCTAACTTCTTGCGTAATCGTCCAACAAAGACTTCGACCAGTTTAGTATCATATTCGTGTGCGTGGTCCCAAACGCGTTCGCATAATTCCGTTCGAGTGAATACGCGGCCCGGTTCCCGCATGAGTACTTTCAGCAGCGTCAACTCACGCGTGGATAGTTCGATCAGTCGTTCACGGCGACAAACCCGGTGATCAATCAAATCTAGCGTCAGATCGCTCAGATGAAGACTTACCGCGGGTTCCTCTGCGTAACGCCGCCCGAGTGCAGCGACCCGCGCCACCAATTCCGGCATGGCAAACGGTTTTGGCAGGTAATCGTCGGCGCCAAGTCGTAACCCGGCTACCCGGTCTTTCACCTCGCTCCGGGCGGTCAACATCAGCACGCGATCTGCCCGATGTTGCGCGCGCAGTCGACGTAATACTTCGAAGCCGTCAATCCTCGGGAGACCGACATCCAGTATGATCAAGTCAAACAAGCTTTCGGATGTCTGATCCAAAGCTGACTCGCCATCGTGTGCGATAGTCGGCTCGTGACCAGCTTCCATCAGCGCTGCTGCAATTTGGCGCGCCAATCGGACATCGTCGTCGACGACAAGAATATGCATGAGAAATCGCATCATCGGACTAAAACAGGGCAAGCGCACGTCCGGTTATCGGTCTCAGCACGTAATCGGGCGCCCGAGGATAAAGATCACGAGGCAGTTTCATCTGCACTTAGCGAACATGATCTTCGATCCTCGTGATCGATAAAATCACGTCTGATCGGACCTATTTGGCGCTTGTCGTTGAGACAAGCAGGCGAAGGTAACGCGACAGTTACTTTTCCGGAACGATTTGGCTAAAAACGGACCGTGAACTGGGCAGCAAAGAGGTGATTATCAAGTCGCGGAGAAGTCGTTTCGTGCTGGAAACTATATTGCAATTTTAGCTGAGTGTGTGGCGTGAAACGATAGCCAGCGGCGATATCAGCGCGTCCCATGTCCGGGGCCCAGCGAACATTTTGTCCCGTGACATCAGTGATCGTGCCGAATAGCTGTTGGTTCCAACGCAGCGCGCCGAACAATTGCGGCGTGATCTTATATTTCGCTTCGAGGTAATAGGCCAACGTATCGGCATTCCCAACGCGCGGAACTTGGAAACGGGTCTCGTAAAACTCAGCCCATAACTGAAGATGATGCCAGGCAAAGCTGACATCCTGACCCAGAAGCAACTCCCGGTAATCATCAATATCGCGACCGCGCGGTAATGTTGATTGCGCTTCAGACCGGAGGTAGGCACCCTCACTCACCGAAATTCCAAAGTTCCATGCTGGGTCCGGGCGCAAGCCCAGCCGCGCGCTAAAAGTAGGCTGTCCAAAACCGGTCTCGGTAAGGTCCCAGGATTCCGGACGCGACGAAGGCGAAGAATTTTTGATTTCAGCCGCATAATCAAATTGGCCAACGCGCCCGGAAACCGAAACCCCACTCGCGTAACTTGGGCCCCAAATAACTGGATTGAATTCATACTTACCGGCGGGCTCAAATTCAGTGATGAAGGTCCGTGGCGACGCAGGTGCAGCTTTGTCGCTGACCGGTATCACATTCTCGTAAAGCAGAGGTGCGTTGATAAATGGGTTCTCCCACGAAAGATGTCGGGCGACGAAATTGCCGATAACGGTGGCAAACTTACCGATTTGCAAAGTGAAGCGGCCATCTTTCCATGGCGTAACGCGCACGGCATATTCATCCAGGCGCACGGCGGCCGGGTGATTGCCGGGGTCAAAGCCACGATCGACCCGGGATTGGGCAAAGAAATAAATCTGCGGCCCGAGCTGGGCGTCAAGGAACAGCGTCAAACGCGGATTGAACAGATTATCAATGGTGCTGTTAATCAGCCCAGGCGGCGGTTGTCGGAAATGATAAAGTTCGAGATCGATTGTGCCGCTCAATCGAGCCCGGAAAGTATCTTGAAACGCCGCGACCGTGAGAGCGCTGTCGAGGCGATCAAAAAAATCCTCGACTTCAAAGCCGTGTGCAGTGCAGGCGAGGAAGAAGAAGCCGAACGCTCGAACCAGCCTCATGCAATCCTGATAATTTAATCTCCTCAGCCGGCTGCGGATTGTGCCACCGGAAAAGAGACCTCGAATTCGGTCCAATCATTTTCGGAAGATGCAAGGCGTATATCGCCACGATGCAGTCGCACTAACTCGCGAGCCAAATTCAATCCCAGACCGTGACCTGAAATTGCCGAGCCACTTCCGCCGCGGTGAAACCGATCAAAAATGCGCGGTTGCGCCTCGGGCGGGATCGGCCGGCCCGTGTTCCCGACGCTTAACAATATATGGGTACCATTCTGTCGCGCATTAACCCTGATGCACCCCCCGGGCCGGTTGTACTTTCGGGCGTTCTCCAAAAGATTTTGCACGATGAGCGAGGTGTAGCGCTTCTCACCTATAACGTTCAGTCCGGGTGGAATGTTTTTGTCAATTTCCACATCAATCGAATCAGGAACGGCACTGAGGTCATCCAGCCATTCCTCGATCAAAAGACTGAGATTTACCGGCTCGGCCGCAATCTCTACGTGACCGGCTTCCATCCGCGAGAGCAAGAGCAAATCATCAATGACGCCAGCTAGCCGATGTGTTTGATGAACAAGGGTAGAGAGTTCCTCGTAAACTTCCGATTTGAGGTCTTCCCGTGCCAGCAATGTCTCAAGGCCGATTCGTAAAATCGTGACCGGACTCTTCAACTGATGTGACGCATCCGCCGAGTACCTTGTCGATCTCTGTAATTTTTCGCTGGTCGAAGCGAGAGCGGCCTCGACGCGTTTTCGTTGTAGGCGAGCCGTCTGCGAATCCACAGCCAGTTGCTCCACTGGCTTCGACAATCGCGCCGCGACAAAATTGCTGGCCACGAAACCGCCGAACAACAGTAACACGCCGGCACTGCCAATCTGCCAGCGAAGACGGTGCAACTGCGCAATCCGCGCAGTTAGTGGATAAAGGCAGGCTTCATAAGCAGCCGGGAAAGCCGAATTCGGGTTAAGACGTTTGTAAAAAAGGAGATGCGGTGTGCCGTTCATCTGAACGATGAAGTTTTGAGCGCGGTCCCGCTTCGCGATCGCTTTTCTTACCTGTCTTGCGAGATCGTTTTGAGCAGACTTTTGAAGCGATCGCAAGTACAAGTGGCCATTTACCCAGAGCCCGCTTTTCATACCCGCGCTCTCGGACTTGGACTCGAGCTCAAAGGGCTTGAAACCGACGACCAGGGTGGAAATGACCTCACCTGTCTCAGTAGAAAAAATTGGTACCGCGACTACCTCGTCAATGCTGTCGTCTGCGCCGTTGGCACTCTCACTCACATAACCGATCTGTTGCGTTTCCGGTAGTTTCTTCAAGGCTAGCTGCTCCTCCACCGCCGGATCCAGTTCGCCCACATCCTTTGGATTTGGAGCGGACAAAACGCTACCATTGCTGTCGAGAAAACGATAGAATCTCGCGTGTAGAGAGTTCGCTGCTGCGGCCGGGAGCGGCTCTTGACCCTCCATCAAATCGCGCAGTTCGTCCTTCGCGCTTGGATATAATAAATCGGGGGCGTTATCTTCGAGCGCGGCATGAATACGAGGCTTTGACGCGAGCGCCCGACAACGTTCTGCCAGCGCGGCATTGCGTAACTCCTGAACTTTGTGTAGCCACGAAAGCTCGGCTTGGAATTTCTGCCGCAAATCGCGCCCAGTATTCGCCACCACATTGCGCTGAGCAAAATAGACTCCCAGAGCGGCCAATCCGGAGACCACTAGCATCATTGCCGCCAGCAACTTTGTCCGGAAACCAACCATGACGCGCTTGTTTGGGCTGCTCGTCGAAATCATGGGAAACTTACGTGCAATATCTCGCCGTTCTTCAATTCAATAGATCGTTCGAGTGTGGTCTTGCTATCGACCCAGGCTTTAAGCGTGAAGTGGCCAGCGGGGAGGCCAGTTAATCGAAATTGTCCGGCAGCATCCGTTACAACAAAATAAGGAGTATCCAGGACCAGAATGAGCCCGCGCATGTGTTCGTGAATATCGCAGCGAAGTGTCACCAATCCTGGCTTGTCGAAAACCTCCGATGGGATTGGCCGTTCTTCTGGCCGATAGCGGCCGAGATCGAAGCGCTTGGCCGGCGAATACGAAAAAATGTTGTGATAAGTATCGTCCAGATTTGGAAATTCTACTCTGCTGCCGACTTGGACCGGTAGAAGCGAAGGAACGAAAGCCAGATCTTTTTGCACGACTTGTTTGATTGAAGGCAAAGCCGATTTTGAAAAGGAACCATCGAGATACACCACGGCCAAAGGCGGCTCAGTCGAAAGAACGCCGCCGCGGGTCACGATCTCATAGCGTTTCGCCATCACCGGCCCGGCGTGTGTTTTGGGCAGGCTCACGCGCCCGTCGACCACCGCATCAGCACAAAGGCGAATTGGAGCGAAAATCAGGACCGCGTTGAGCGAAATAAGCCCGCGCCAATCCATCGGTTCAAATTTAACAGGGGTCGTGCCACTCGGAAAGTCTGCTCGCCCAGCGATAATGCGTCTTGGTAGTTGACTATTTCGGAGATCGCTTCGTCTTTATCCGGTAGGTCAAAAAACACTCCTGGCCGACAACCTCCATCTCTGTCAGCGAACAGCGCACGCTGCGTGGAAGGAACGCTGGATCGATTCCCGTAAGCGTTGGAGCTTTGCGACCGCCGAAGAGAAACGGTGCAATCGTAAGATTAAGCTGATCGACCAGATCAAGTTCCAGGAGCGAGCGGAAAAGGGCGGGCCCGCCTTCGCAAGCTATGCGCTTTACATCGTAATCTTCGCGCAGTTGTTGCAGCATCCAGCGCAAGTCGAGTGTGGGGGATTCGCTCAAATGCAAGGTCGCTTTCTCGCGCAACTCTCGCTGGGTTTTCTGCGGCATTCGGATCGTGGAGA
>DASXIC010000141.1:0-6265 GCA_036498205.1 Chthoniobacterales bacterium
GGAGAGAAGGAGAAGGATTTTGGATTTCTTGGTTTCACTAATTCCAGATTCATTTCTCTTTACGTTTGTGAATGAGGAGCTTGTTACCGTCCGGATCCCGAAATTGCGCCATCCAGCAAACCGGTGTTTCCGTTTTCTCCATGTCGAAGGCAACGCCACGCTCTTTCAGCTTCGCCATCGTCGTATCGAAGTCGTCCACTTCGAAGGCGACGGTCGTCCCATCACGCGACGGTTGCCATGCCGGATGGCAACCAACTCCGATGGTCGTGCCGCCGAGATCGTACTCGACCCAGGCGCCTTCCATTGCCGTGGTCGAGGGCTTTAGTTCGAGGGTTTCCTGATAAAACTTACGCGCTCGTTCCTTGTCCGAAACAGCGATAGCAACAAATGCGACTTCTTTGATCATGACAGGACTCCTTCCTCAATTGGCGATTTCAATTTATGGATGATGATTTTATTACCATCGGGATCTTCGATTAATGCCATTCGACAAATGGGCGATTCCACTCGGTCATAGGAGACTTTCCACTCTTCCAACCGCGCAATAGCGTCTTCCAGATTCTGCACCTCAAGGGCAGCGCTCGTTCCATCATTCGACGGCTTCCATTGCTCGCCGACACAACCAACCGCCACTGTCCCCTCGCCGATTGGATATTCCGTCCATTGGTCGCCTGTCATTTCCGGATCCGGCCGCAATCCGAGCACGCCCTCATAAAATTCCCGTGCCCGTGTCATGTCTGTCACTGGAATTCCAACAAATGCGATGTTCGTTATTTTCATCTTTTTGTTCGGTGGGTCGCGCAACAACTGGCCGCAAGATGGATCATGCCTTGGTGCTGATTTTCGCGCGAGCGGGTGTTTCCAAAATGTGGATCTCATTTTGCCGCGGCTGCCTTTACTGCTTTTTGCGCGGCATCAGCCAGGTCGTTGGCGGTAATTAAAGAGAGACCGCTTTCCTTCAGCAGCTTCTTTCCTTCTTTGACATTGGTGCCTTCAAGGCGAACAACCAGCGGCAGGGAGAGCTTCACTGTTTTTGCAGCGCTGATAATGCCCTGAGCGATGACATCGCATCTGGCGATCCCGCCAAAAATATTTACCAGAATTGCCTGGACGCGTTTGTCGGCAGCCAGGATTTTGAACGCCTCTGTAACCTGTTCTTCGGTCGCGCTGCCGCCGACGTCGAGAAAGTTCGCGGGACTTCCGCCGTAGTACTTGATAATGTCCATTGTGGCCATGGCCAGGCCGGCGCCGTTGACGAGACAGGCGATGTTGCCCTCCAACCCGATGTAATTGAGCCCATGTTTTGAGGCCTCAACCTCGCGCGGATCTTCTTCCGCGGTATCGCGCATGGCGGCCACATCGGGGTGGCGATAGAGGGCGTTGTCGTCGAAATTGAATTTTGCGTCCAAGGCAAGGACGTCCCCGCTCGTGGTAACCACCAGTGGATTTACCTCGACCATCGAGCAATCGAAACCGACAAAGGTACGATAAAGCCCGTCAAAAAGTTTCGAGGCGGTCTTTAGTTGTGACGATTCAAAACCGAGTTGTTTAGCCAGTTTGCGCGCTTGGAACGGTTGCAATCCCGCCAGCGGATCGATCGATTCACGAATAATTTTCTCTGGCGATTTAGCGGCCACAGTTTCGATCTCGACGCCGCCCTCCTTGCTTGCCACTATCAGCGGAGCTGCGGTCGCGCGATCGAGCAAAATGGCAAAATACGTTTCGCGCGAGATCTGCGCCGATTCAGCGACCAGCACTTTACTGACCACGCGACCACCCGGTCCTGTTTGATGAGTGACCAGTGTTTGCCCCAGCATCCTGCTCGCAACCTGGCGAACTTCTTCCGGCGTTTTGCAAATGTGTACACCGCCTTTAAATCCATTGGCAAAGGTCCCCTTCCCTCTTCCGCCGGCGTGAATCTGCGCCTTCACCACTGCTTCAGCAGGTGCGATTTCCCGGGCGATTCCCTCTGCTTCCTCCGGCGTCGACGCGACTTTTCCGCGGGTGGTAGCAACGCCGTAACGCTGGAGTAATTCCCTGGCTTGATATTCGTGGATGTTCATCGCGCCGAGATGGTGAGGACTAAGCGCGGAACTCCGTCGCAATCAATCGATTTCTGGTTGGAAGATATTCAAGTGGAATCGATTATTCGATGGTGACCGTTTTCGGATCGAATGGAAGCCTGGGAAAGCGCGGTTTCATCTTTTTCAGGACATCGAAAACAGTCTCGGTGACAGCGAGATTACGTGCCCATTTGTGATTAGCTGGAACGATGTACCAGGGCGCGTCCTTGGTGGAGCAGCGACTGATCGCATCTTCGTAAGCTCGCTGATAATCATCCCAAAGCGCCCGTTCCTTCAAATCACTCAAATTAAATTTCCACTGTTTTTTCGGATCCTGAAGGCGCGCCTCGAGACGCCTTTTTTGTTCGTCTCGGGAGATGTGAAGCATGAACTTTAGGATCGTGGTCCCATTCTCAGTCAGGATTTGTTCGAAATCGTTGATTTCTTCGTAACGACGTTTCCACACTTTTTTCTTCACCAACTTGTGCACACGCACGATGAGCACATCTTCATAATGGGAACGATTCCAGATCCCGATCATTCCTTTTGCCGGCGTCGCCTTGTGCGCCCGCCACAGAAAATCGTGGTCGAGCTCGGTTTGCGTAGGAGTCTTAAAAGCCGCGACCCGGACTCCTGCGGGATTGAGGCCGTGACACAGATTTTTGATGGAACCATCCTTTCCGCCGGTGTCCATGCCTTGAACAACTATGAGAAGGCTGCAGCCGCGGTCGGCGTAAAAAACTTGTTGCAACTCGAACAGTTTTTCGTGCAGCTCCGAAACTCGCGCGAGCGCTTCTTCCTTCGCTGCGCCTGCGGTGTCGTCCGGATCGATTTTCGACAGATCAATCTTCCGTCCCGGGCGCGCGAGGACAATTGCCGTTTTCATTTCGCAAAGATGAGATACAAGAACTCGATTAGCTATCGGCTGTGATGCGCCTTTTAGCTTTGTGCTTTCCCGTTGACCTCGGCGCACGCTGGCGTTGCAATGCAGTCCATGCCGGACCTTACAGGTGGAATTATCAGCGGACTGGTTTTCGGCGCTATTTCGGTGGTGTTGATGTTACCTCTGCCATTTGCCCACAAAACAACGGCCCTGCTGGCGGCCTTTGCTAATCGATTTGCCATCGGTCTGGTCGTCGGGTGTGTCGTTCTCCCGTGGCCGGGCTGGATTATTGGTTTGGCTTTCGGTCTACTTCTTAGCCTACCTGACGCCCTCATTACGAAAGTATATGCGCCGATTCTGATCGTGGGCGCGGCAGGAGGAGTTATCATCGGTGGCGTGCTTCACGGCTGGCGTTAACGGCGCGAGCCCATGCGCGCCCGGATCCAGAGTGTGAAATAGGCAACCGCGTCACGCTTGCGGGTCGCGTGTAATGCGATTCCGTATCGCAATGATTGCTGGCACGAAAGCGAACAATCGAGAAGAACTCTTGCAGACGATCAACGGCGCGATCGGGCCAGAGAAACTGCGACCCGATGCGGCGACCAACATTCGAAAACTTCTTGCCGGTGCGGAGACTGATTTTTATGTGCGAGTCGTCAGCGAACTTGCTCAGGCGAGCGAGTGGTCGGAATTGAACGATCGGTTTTACAAGACGCTCGCGTTCGGGACCGGCGGATTGCGTGGTCGAACGATTGGAAAAATCGTTACCGCATCGGAACGGGGCTCCCCAACCGCACTCGGGCGCCCTGAATACCCGTGTGTGGGAACGAACGCGATGAATTACTACAATATCAGTCGCGCAACTCAGGGACTGGTGTCTTACGTAAAAAAGTGGCGCGCGGAGCAACAAGCCACCGGCCGTGCCAAAATTGTTATCGCCCACGATACCCGGCATTTCTCAGGCGATTTCACCGAACTGGCAGCACGAGTCGTGTCTGAGCAAGACTGCGAAGCTGTGGTCTTTGATGGTCCGCGTTCCACGCCGGAGCTTTCTTTTGCGGTCCGCTACCTCAATGCAGACGCCGGTATTGTAATTACCGCGAGTCACAATCCGCCGCATGACAATGGATATAAAGTTTACTTTAGCGACGGCGCGCAGGTGATCGAACCGCATGCAAGCGGAATTATTGCGGAGGTGAACGCGGTAGTCGGCAATGCGCCTTTAACGCGCGGAAAACCCGGGCGAATAACAAGAACTGGGCAGGAGATCGACCGCGCTTACATGGAAAGACTGGAGACTTTGATCCTTGACCGCGAGTTAGTGGCGAACGCGAGTGCGTTGAAAATCGTCTACACCCCGATCCACGGTACCGGTGGCGTGATCATTAAACCGATGCTGCAGAAACTCGGATTGAATTTTCTCGTTGTCCCGGAGCAGGACCAATTTGACGGGCGTTTCCCGACAGTGACTTCGCCAAATCCAGAAAATGCCGAGGCGTTGAAACTAGGGATTGAATTGGCGCAGCGCGAAGGGGCCGACCTTGTCATTGCGACCGATCCGGATTGCGATCGTGTCGGTATCGCGGTGCGCAGCACGGATGACAAATTTCAATTGTTATCCGGAAATCAAATCGGTTCGTTGATGGCGTATTACCGCATAAAGGCGCTGTTCGATCTCGGTGTGCTGACCAGAGAAAATGCGTCGCGCGCGGTAATCATCAAAACATTTGTAACCACCGATCTTCAGAAAGCGATCGCGGAGAAGTTCGGCGTGCGATCGATAGAAACCCTAACCGGTTTTAAGTATATCGGTGCGAAGCTGGCAAAGTACGAAGATGCGCTTGATGGAAGTAGAACGCTGCCGTCTGCGCCGGATGGGGGTCGCCCTTATCGCGAGTTAAGCGAAGAGGAAACACGACAACGACGTTTGGCGGATTCCGCCTTCTACGTTTTCGGTGGAGAGGAAAGTTACGGCTACAGCGGCGCTGATTTCGTCCGGGACAAGGATGGCAACGGTGCGGCAATCATGTTCTGCGAGGTCGCGGCCTACGCCAAGGCGAATGGCCAGAGCGTTGTCGAGTTGCTGGACGCGATTTACTGCGAGTTCGGTTATTTCGAGGAGAAGAGCCAGTCGCTCGTGTTCGAAGGAGCGGACGGCGCCGAGAAGATTGGTCACCTTCTCCAGTCTTATGATGAGAATCCGCCGCGCGAAATCCTTGGTCGCGCGGTAATTGGCATCCGGAATTTTGAGAATGACGAGATCAGGGACACTGAAGGCGATCTTATTCCCAAGGAAAAAATGTTGATGTTCGAATTGGCGGATAAAACGCGAATCGCGGTTCGCGGTTCGGGGACGGAACCAAAAATAAAATATTACCTTTTCGGCCAGCGTACCGCGGAGGAGGGAAAGTTATCGCCGGAAGAACTGGAACAAGCCAAGGTGGAAGTTGGGCAACGTCTGGCGGCGCTGTGGGACTGGCTAAGAAATGACGCCAACCGACGTTTGGAAAAATAAGACGCTCGACACTTTTCGTTTCACGGGAAAGCTTCCATCGTGTCGCACGAGATTAACCTGAGCGGAGGTGAAATTACCCTCTTGAAAACAATCGGCCTTTCCGGTGCGGCCATGGCCGGCAAAGTATTGGTCGAGCGCGCCGATGAACTCGAAGCCGGCGAATTGATCGATACCCTCGACGGCCTGGTGACGATGGGTTACGTGCTGTCGAATCGGCCCAACGTTCGAAGCACGGAAGACATCCAACGCGCTTTTTTTCGTGTTAATCCATCTTACATAAAAGAGCTGCGTGACGTCCTGCACCCGGCTCGCCGACAGGCGCGCGAACAACGCGAGCGCCGCCGGCGCAGCTAAGCCCGACAATGCGGCAAACGTGGCCGTGGCTGGCGGCAATCCTAAGTGGTGTGCTTGGAGCGGCAGCCCTCCCGCCATTTGACCAGACATGGTTGTGCTGGATCGCATTGATCCCGCTCACGTCCGGGATTTTTTTCTCAGCTGAGAAGACAAAGCACCGCTGGGCTCGCGATCTTGCCTTGGGCTACGTGGCCGGCCTCACATTTTTTTGGATAAGCTTTTTTTGGCTAACAACCGTGACGGCGTTGGGCTGGTTCGTCCTCGAGTTTTACATGGCGATTTACTATGCGCTGTGGGCGGCGTTCTGCGGTCTGATGCGGCCGCGTGAAAAAGATGAGGTTGTCGTGATCGACAAATGGTCGGAGATGCTCGCGCAAGCGAAGGCCGCACCAGCACGATCAAGTTCGCCCTGGCTCCGTTCCGGCCACAACTTGGTTCTGGCCTTTCTCC
>DASXIC010000142.1:0-27219 GCA_036498205.1 Chthoniobacterales bacterium
GTTATCCCATTCGGAAATCTACGGGTCAAAGCGTGTTTGCCGCTCTCCGTAGCTTATCGCAGCTTACCACGTCCTTCATCGCCTATTGGCACCAAGGCATCCATGATGCGCTCTTTGTAGCTTGATCAATCTGTTCAGTCCCGCTGACGCGGGACCGAGATTCTTTGATAACTGAAACTCTCTCGCCGCCTTGCGGCGGCGTCTTGATTTCAGACTCAGCTCTTAAAGTTGTACTTTCTTACTACCCTGTATGTAGATGTCAAAGAACCAGCCCCGAATTTCCTCCGGGGTAAACGTCTGCACATTTCAGGCACAAAAAAACTCAATCTTGTCGACCGACTCGAATCACAGTTTGCCCGCCGTGCGGGTTTCCGTTGATTCTTGCCGGGACAAAATTGAGCGCCAATTTGCAGTCCCGAAATGTACGAGAACAAACTCCGTCCGCACTGGGCTTCCGGGAGTTCCCGCCGTCTGGCGGGGTTAAGAAATTAACGCAAACGCGCTATCAGTCAACGCCCGCGGCAAACTTTTTACGAAAATTTTGCGAGCCGCGTAAGGCCCTGGTTTTGAACGGCCCGCAGTTTGTGGATATAATGAATCACGCCGCGGGATAAAAACTATCGCATATCCGCGCCCGACCCGTAGGGCGAGCCGTTTCCCAATCGCCCCCTCGCAAATTATCTCAAAAACCGGCAGAGAAAAGAATCCCGCCTCTGTCGCAACAACCACAGCGTGAGGATAAATTGAGACCACGGCCTGAGGCGGAGGGCGAGAAGCATCGTGGAGGCGAGAACTCTGGCATGGTTTCCTCGTCTCGGGCGAATCGTCTTGCATGGCCGAGTCCTCCACTCGAGTGGCGGAACAGTCCTGAATCGGTGAGGTAGGCGCGATTGACCTCAATCGCCCGCGGGCGGTTCGGTAAACCGCCCCTACCCTACCTTTTTGTTGGCACAGGGAGCAGCTTCCCTACACTTCCCGGATGCAACGCCTCGACGGTCGAGCTCCCGATCAACTTCGCCCCGTCGCGTTTGAGTTGAACATTGCACCTCATGCCAGTGGCTCGGTGTTGGTCGCAATGGGACGAACGCGAGTGATTTGCGGGGCAATGATTGAAGAAATCGTCCCGCGTTGGATGAAAGAACAAGGCGTCAGTGGCGGATGGTTGACTGCGGAATATTCGATGCTGCCTTACGCCACGGAGACACGAAAAGCGCGGGATATTTCGCGCGGCAAGCTTGACGGTCGAACTACCGAGATTCAACGATTAATCGGTCGTTCGCTTCGCGCCGTAGTTGACCTTGAAAAACTTGGGCCGCGCACGATGTGGGTCGATTGCGATGTCCTGCAAGCGGACGGCGGAACCCGCACGGCCGCGATCACAGGGGCGAGTGTAGCGGTCGCGATTGCATGTAGAAAACTCTTGGAGGAAAAAAAGATTGTGTCCTCCCCGATTCGAAAACTTGTGGCGGCCGTAAGTGCCGGGATTTTGGACGGCACTGCTCTGGTTGATCTCAATTACGAAGAGGACAAAGCAGTCTCGGTAGATTTTAATCTGGTCGCGACCGAGGATAATGAACTGGTCGAACTGCAAGGCTCTGGCGAGGAAGCAACCTTTACCCAGCCTCAATTGGACGAGATGCTGGCGCTTACACGGGGGGCTATCGCGCAGCTGATCGCGGCGCAGCGCGCAGTCCTCGCGCAATTGTCGGCACCGTTGTTGTAATTCAATTTGCCGTAGTCCGGCGCTTGGATTACACCGGTCGCGCGATGAAGCGTGCATTGATCACAGGCATCACAGGGCAGGATGGCAGTTACCTTGCCGACCTGCTGCTCGAGAAAGACTATGAAGTGCACGGGATTATTCGCCGGGCGAGTACCTTCAACACTGCGCGGATCGATCATCTTTATGCTGACCCGCACATCAATGGGGTTCGTCTTTTTTTGCATTACGGCGATCTGGCCGACTCCGTCAACCTGGTGAAATTGCTTTACGAGCTCAAACCGGACGAGGTCTATCATCTCGGTGCGCAAAGCCATGTCCGCGTCAGTTTCGACATTCCCGAATACACCGCAGATGTCACGGGTGTAGGTACGATTCGTATACTGGAAGCGATCCGAGAGACCGGAATTCGTTCACGATTCTATCAGGCATCGAGCAGCGAAATGTTCGGCAAAGTACAGGAGATTCCGCAAACAGAGCGTACTCCTTTCTGGCCGCGAAGTCCGTATGGCGTGTCGAAGGTTTTCTCCTATTGGGCAACGGTGAATTACCGGGAAAGTTATGGCCTGGCCGCGTGCAACGGGATCTTGTTTAACCACGAAAGCCCGCGGCGCGGCGAAACTTTTGTCACGCGCAAGATTACGCGCGCGGTTGCGGCCATTAAGTATGGCCTGCAAAAGGAGTTGTTTCTCGGCAACCTGGAGGCGAAGCGGGATTGGGGCTATGCGCCGGAGTACGTCGAGGGAATGTGGCGCATGCTTCAGCAAGATACAGTCGATGATTTTGTCCTTGCGACGAATGAAACCCATACCGTGCGGGAGCTGTGCGAGACAGCATTTGCTCACGCCGATCTGGATTGGCAGGAATTTGTCAAGCACGACGGGCGCTATGAGCGACCAGCGGAAGTGGATCTGCTTATCGGTGATGCGACCAAGGCCAAGCGCGTGCTCGATTGGGAACCCAAGGTTCGATTTCATGAACTCGTCCGCATTATGGTCGATGCGGACATGGAATTACTCTCGCGCAAGACCGTGCAGGAGCATCTTGGCGAGCTGCCATAGTTGTAGCCGCGGAGCTCCGTCGCCATCTTCCGGCAGAGGGGAGCGGCTACAGTTTAGTGCGGCTGCCAGGCGCTTCCGGCATTTGCGAAAATTAACGCACCACCATTCCGCCGCGATTAGTCGATGCGATTTGAGTTCCGCTTGCCAGGCCAGGGACAACCGCAGCGAGAGGGGCGTCCACGATGGTCACTTCAGCGCCAAAGCCAACCATATCGTAAAGTTGGATCACGTCCGTCGATCGCATTCGAATGCATCCATAACTTGCCGGCAGCCCGATGTTTCTTTCCTCCGGCGTCCCATGAATGTAAATGTCGCGACGAAACGCATTCGCGTTTTGGAGTTCCCGACCCCGTAACCACAGAATGCGCGTGACAATGGGGTCGCGACCGGCGGCATTGGGAAGCACGATCTCACCCGTGCGTCTTCGGTCCTTGAAAACGGTACCGGGCGCGGCGCCATCTCCGATTTTTTGCGCGACTTCCATATCCCCCAGAGGCGTGCGGCAACTGCCAGGCCAATCGCCAAGGCCATATTTCGAGGTCGAGACGGGGTAGGTGGCCACGAGCGTATTGCGATCAAGGAGTGCCAGACGTTGATCTTTGACGCTGATCACGACCCGATGCTGCACATCTTTGGTGGCGCAGGAGGCGAGCATACCTGCGAATCCGACGAGAAATAGAAAACGGCCGATCTTGCGCATCTTAGTTTGAACCAAATCGAAAGAAGGCAGTTGCGGTAGTAGTGGTCGCTTCTGCCAATGTCTCAAGCCCAATGCTTCGAGCAAGAGCGATGGATTCGGCGACAAGCCGGGTATGCGCCGGTTCCGAGCGTTTGCCGCGAAAGGGAACCGGCGCCAGATATGGGCAATCTGTTTCCACCATCAACTTATCGAGCGGGATTTGTGCCGCGACCTCCCGCACAGATGCCCCGTTCTTGAACGTCACAATGCCGGTAAAGGAAACGAGATGGCCTAGCGCAATGACTTCTTCCGCCTGTTCGCGAGTGCCGCCAAAACAATGGAAAACGCCCCGCATTTTTCCCGTGTAGGGAGCCATGAGGGCGAGCGTATCCTGCCAGGCGTCCCGCTGATGAATCACGAGATTTAGTCCGAGCTCGACGGCGAGGTCGAGTTGTTGCTCGAATAGCATCGCCTGTCGCGCTTTGCAGGCACCATCCTCAATGCTGGCGTCGATTTGCTCCTCTGTTTCGCCTTGCAGCGCGTTCGCGAAAACCTGCACCTTTTTGTCCTTCGCCGCTAAAACGCTTGGAAGCGAATGATAATCGAGACCGGTTTCGCCAATCGCTACAACGCGAGGATTTTTCGCCAGTTCGCGTAATGGCGTGGTGATATCGTCGTCTGCGACTCGATCAGTGGAGGTGGGATGAACGCCAATTACCGCAAAAATGTTCGGATACTTCTCGGCCAATTGAATCGCGCGCCGACTGCTTGCTATCGATGTCCCGATAGTAATGATTCGTGTGACGCCGGCCTCAGTGGCGCGACGCAAAACGTCGTCGAAGTCCGTAGCAAAGTCCGGATAATCGAGATGGGCATGAGTTTCGATCAGCATAGCGGCGCTCAGGGTACTAATCGTTCCTTGGCTGCTCGATCAACTTCTGAAAGCGCGGGCGACTGCGAATTGGATCAAAAGTGGAATCATGCTTCGCATAGTTGACCAGCTCAGGGCCACCGACGCGGATAGAGCGCTCAAGCATGTCCAAAGCCAACTCAAACTCACCAAGGTTTGTATAGCCGCAGGCCACATTATAATGCGTGAGAGGATCATCCGGATCGATAGCGAGTGCCCGCGAGAGCCACTCCCGTGCTCGATCCCTTTCGCCTAATTCGATCAAAGCGCTTGCTCCCAAGTGTGCTGGCCGCGGATCTTCAGGATGCTGTGTCAATTCGTGCTCTGCTAGCGTAACGCCTTTACGGGCGACCCCTTCGATTTCGGCAATGCGGCCGAGAGAACGGTACATGTTGATGAGCAGGCACGGAGACTGGTAATCGTCCGGATTGATTGCGGAAGCGCGCTCGAAAAGATTCGTTGCGAGTTCAAGATTGCCTTGGGCGTAGCAGGTGCGGGCATAGAAGTAGTTTGCTTCAAATGAGTTCGGGTCGAGCGCAATTGCTCTCTCGAATTCCGCCTTCGCTTCATCATAGCGTTGCGCCGCTGAGAGTGCCAAACCGCGCGAGGCGTGTGCTTCCGCCAGCGTATCATCCAAGCTCAAGGCCTTCTCGGCTGTGGCCAGCAGCTGGCTAACAGGGATATCCTCACCATAGTGCGTGCGGAGAAAGGAATCGCAGTCAGCCACACCGGCATAAGCGCGCGCGTAGTTAGGGTCTAGCTCGCTAGCTTTGGCAAACATTTGGCGCGCGATCCGCCAGTAGTGTTTAGAGCGGCGGTGGACGAAGTCCCGGCCTCGCAAGTAGTAGGTGTATGCTTCGATGTTTTCGGTTGGGATCTGCTCAATCGAGGTCTTTTCCTGCGGCAGCAGCTTCACTTTGAGCTGCTCGACAATCGCGTGCGTGATCTCGTCTTGAATTGCAAAAATATCCGTTAGATCGCGATCGAATCGTTCGGCCCACAGATGACTGCCGTCTTTACAATCAACCAGTTGACCAGTTACTCGCACCCGTTTCCCCGCCTTGCGCACACTTCCCTCCACGACGAAACCAACTCCGAGCTCGCGCCCGACCTGCTGCAGCTTTAACGCTTTTCCCTTGTAGCTGAATGCACTGTGTCGCGCGATGACGCTCAATCCGGAAACCTTCGACAGATCGGTGATGATGTCCTCGGTGATTCCATCGCTGAAGTACTCCTGTTCTGGATCCCCGCTCATATTGGTGAACGGGAGCACCGCAATCGACGGCCGATCGTCTGTTCTGCGATCCATCGCTATTTCCGCCGGTTCCTCCAGCAGAACATTGTAAACTCGAATCGGTTTTTCGATGTTCTTTAGCCTCTGCTCTCCACGATCTTCAAAAATGAGTTTGAGACGATTGCCCACCTGATCGCGGACTGATTGTGACACACAGATTCCACCGGGATCGGCAATGCTTTCCAACCGAACTGCGATGTTCACACCGTCGCCATAAATATCGTCCGTTTCGACAATCACGTCGCCGAGGTTCACTCCAACACGGAATTCAATGCGCCGGTCCGGCGGCATCTTTGCGCACCGCTCGCGCATGTTGCGCTGTATTTCCGTTGCGCAAGCAACGGCGGTAACCACACTGGGAAATTCGGCGAGAACACCGTCGCCGGTTAGTTTAACCACGCGACCATTGTGTTCGCCGATTTTTATTTCAATAACTTGGGACCGAATTTCCTTCAGCGCCGAAAGCGTGCCGGCCTCATCCGCTCCCATTAGCCGGCTATATCCGACAACATCGGCAGCGAGAATAGCGGTTAGCCGACGTCCCATGGCGAGGGTTACAACGTTACAATAGTTACATTGCCATACAAACTTACGCGCGGCGCTCTTGGCCCTTTCCTAACGTTGTGACTTCTTTGACGATTTAACGTCGCCTAAAGCTCACCATTCGATGATCGTGCTCGCCCAAGTTAGTCCACCACCGAATACAATCATTAACACGTAATCACCCGGTTTGATTCGACCCGAGCGATTGGCTTCATCGAGCGCGATAGCGACTGCTGCGGCCGACGTGTTTCCGTAGCGATCAACGTTGACAAAAACTTTCTCACGCGGGATTCCAAGCCTCTCGCCGATCGCTTCGATAATCCGAAGATTGGCCTGATGAGGAATGACGCAGGCAATGTCATCGACACTCAACCCGGCATCGTCCAGGGCTTTTCGCGCAGCGGCGAGCATGGCTGTAACCGCTTGCTTGTAAACTTCTTTCCCGGACATATGGATTGTTTGCAATCCAAGGTGCGCGTTCTCGGCCGTAATCGGTGTTTTTGAACCGCCGCCTGGCATGAACAAGATGTCGGTGAACTCGCCGTCACTGCCCATGTAAGTGCTGATTACTCCATGCGCGCTGCCGCGATGCCCGAGCACAGCCGCGCCCGCTCCATCTCCGAACAGCACACAAGTGTTTCTATCCTTCCAATTTGTAATCGCCGTCAGTTTATCTGCGCCAATCACGAGGACGGTGTCGTAGGTATGCGAGGTGATAAATTGCTGCGCGATCTCGACTGCAAACAAAAATCCTGCGCAGGCTGCCGAGACGTCGAGGCAGGCCGCGTTCTTCGCGCCGATTTTCTTCTGCACAAAGCAGGCGGTCGCGGGAAAAACCATGTCCGGGGTGGCTGTTGCCACAAGTAGTAAATCGACTTGTTCCGGCAAGATCTTGGCCTGTTCCAAGGCCCGCAGGGCAGCCTTTGCCGCCATGTCACTCGTCTGCTCGTTTTTAGCCGCTATCCGCCGTTCCTTAATACCCGTGCGCGTGGTTATCCATTCGTCGCTGGTATCGACCATGCGCGAAAGGTCGGCATTCGTGAGGACTTTCTCTGGCGTATAACTGCCAGTGCCGATGATCGAAACGGTGCGTGCCGTCTTAGCGGATCGCGGTCTCGAGCGGGGTTGTCGTTTCATGATAACGCTGAACCTCGTCGATAATATGCGGATTGACCTGGTGTTCAATGGACTCCGCCGCCACCCGGACCGCATTTTTGATGGCCAGCGGTGTGCTCGCCCCATGCGCAATAATGCAGATCCCGTTGACTCCCAGGAGCGGACTGCCGCCGTAGTCTTCCCAGTTCGTCTTTTTGTGGATCGCCTTAAAAGCCCCTTTGGCCATCGCTGCCCCCAGCGCGCGTTTCGGATTCCTTTTTAGCTCATGTTTTAACCATGTGAAAATCGCATGCGCAATCGCTTCGCACGTTTTGAGAATGACATTGCCAACAAACCCGTCGCAGACCACCACCTCGACTGGATCTTCGAAAAGATCGTGCCCTTCGATATTGCCGCGAAAATTCACCGAACTAAGCTTCAGAAGTTTGAAGGCTTCCTTCGTTAGGTCTGTGCCTTTAACGTCCTCGCCTCCAATCGACATCAAACCCACCGTTGGCTTCCGGAATCCGAGAACCCGATTGGAATAAACCGCGCCCATGATGGCGTATTCGACCAGGTTCTCTGGCCCGCAATTTGTATTGGCGCCGGCGTCGATTAACACGAATAAGTTTGTTTCTGTTGGAATGAGGGCCGCGATTCCCGGGCGATCTATGCCAGGGAGAGTCCGGAGTTTTATCGTCGCTGCGGCGACAGCCGCACCGGTGTGTCCGGCACTGACAATTGCATCAGCCGCGCCTTGTTTTACAAGGTCGACAGCCCGGCTGATTGAAGAATCCTTTTTTCGCCGCACGGCGTCAACGGCTCGATCGGACATGTCTACCACTTGGGTGGAATGGACAATTTCGATTCGCCCGTCCGTACACTGGTGCTTTTTTAGCTCCCTCTCGATTCGGCTTGTGTCTCCGACCAGAAAAAGCTTGCCGATATGGCGATACTCCTCCAGTGCCATGACTGCACCGCTGACCAGATTGGGCGTCCCAAAATCGCCCCCCATGGCATCGAGCGCGATTTTCATCGGTGCGGAAGTGTGGTTATTCCCCTGCTGGATTGCAAAACCAAAATGGAAAGGGAAACGCGGCCAGATCCGCGCATTCTCGATCAGGCACCGCTAACACTGAGCACCTGGCGTCCTTTATAATAACCGCAAGAGGGACAGGCAGTGTGTGAGAGGACTGTGCTTCCGCACTGTGCGCATTTGCCAAGCTGCGGTGCGTGCCAGCGATTGGCCGCCTTGCGCGTACGCAATCGCATCTTTGAAGTTTTCCGTTTGGGGACGCCCATGAGAGAGGTTTAGAAAAGCAGAGTTTTCGAAAAAGACAACCCAAGGTGGGGTAAGGAATGGAGAAGTTGTCTTGCAACGACCGGAGCGATGAGAGCGTCGGCTACGTTATTTGCGAAGGTGCAGCTTGTTCAGTTCGCCCCAGTCGTGCTCGCGTTTCCCAGCTTCCGCGACGGATTCGGGCATCGTTTCTGCCGTCGTGACTTTGGGGCCTTTGCAAACGCGTCCTCCCTCGCGATCGCAATGAGGGTAAGGTGGCAAGTTCAACAAAATGTCCTCGCGCAAGAACGGGGTAATGTCGACCGTCTCAGGTCCATGCAATTCGGTGTGCAATGCGAAGGCCGGTACACTGATTTCGTGTTCGAACTTCTCTAAACAGGCAACGCAGCGCAGCTCCACCTTTTGTCCAATGGAACCGTTCGCCCAGAGGGCGCCGTCGGAAACCCCGAGATCAAGATTATAATGAAGCGGACCGATGCAACGAATGTCCTGTGCGGCGAGCTCCTGAAGAGGGCAATCCTCGTCGCCTTCGACGTGCAATCCTTCCGGCGGGATTCGCTTCAAATGAACTTTCATCTTTTCAGTTTTTTCGCGAGCGCTTCGGCTATTGGACGCGGGACAAATTCGGAAACGTTACCTCCTAAAAGCGCGATCTCCTTTACAATACGTGAACTGAGATAGGTGTATTCCTCCTTCGGCATCAGGAATATTGTTTCGACTTTACCATCGAGTTTCCGATTCATCAGAGCCATTTGGAATTCGAATTCAAAGTCGGAGATAGCGCGCAATCCTCGCACAATCGCCTGCGCCTTCTCGGTTACGGCAAATTCAACCAGCAATCCTGGCATGGGCGCAACTCGGACTCCCGCGATCGTGATGGACTTGCGCAGCATTGCCAATCGATCGTCGAGTGCAAAAAGGGGCTGCTTTTGGTCGTTGACCGCAACGGCCACGATCACTTCGTCGAAAAGCTTTCGTGCCCGCTCGATGACGTCGAGATGGCCATTGGTAACTGGATCAAAGCTGCCCGGGTAAATCGCGCGTCGCATTGCAAAACCATTCGCAGACGCGAGCGAGTTTGAAAAGATCCAAACCGTTCGCCCGTCAAGGTGCGATTTGCCTAAAAATCCGCGTATCCGAAGCTATCGAGGCATGAGTGATCCGACTTATCGAAAAATCGCGGTCGCGAGCACATTTTCTCCGCGGTTCGATCACGTGCTTTCCGAGGCGAAACGGGTGCGCGATCGGTTCGGATCAAAGTTCAGCCTGATTTTTGTCGGCGATAAGACCGAAGAGGTTGCGGCAAAATTTCAGGCGGCCGTCAAACGTCTTTCCCTGCCGGATGACACCACCATTTATTACGAACAGGGGAACCCCGCGAACGCAATTCTTCGGGTTTTGGAAAAGGAGGCCATCGATTTGATCGTGGCGGGCGCGTTGGAGAAGGAAGTGGTCTTGCATCCTTTTTTGGGCAACGTCGCCCGGCGTTTGCTGCGGGAGGGCCCGAGTTCGGTCATGCTTTTTACAGACCCGAAGCTCAAACCGGAGCCGCTGCGCAAACTGGTTTTCGTCGCAGAATATTCGGAGCATGCCTCGGAAGCCCTGCGGCTGGCGTGGTCCCTGGCGCAATTGGAAAAGTCAGAACGGGTTTATGTCATTCGTGTGATCACGACTTTTGACGAGGCTCGGGCGGCAAAGCGTGGGAGCCCCGGCGAACAATCCGATGAGGAAGCAAAACTCGAGCAGTTTGTGCTCTCCCTTGGCCACACTGAGGTGCCCACGGAAGTGCGCTCGATTCGTGGAAACACCGGTTTTGTCGCGGCCGATTTCGTTAAATCGGTGGAAGCGGATTTGCTGGTGGTGCCACTGGATCGGCAAAAAAACAGTGGGCGATTACCACCAAACTTGGAATGGCTTACGGACGTGATTCCGTGCAATCTCTGGGTGATTCGCTGATTGCCGGCATTGCTGGATCGGGGATAACCATTACTCTTTTTCTTCCATGCCTTCACCTATTCGCGTTCTGACGGCCGTTCCCATCTGCGATGGCCATGACAGCGCAATTAATACGATAAACCTCGAGTTTATTCGGAATGGCATTGAGGTCGTTTACCTCGGCTTTCATCGCTACGTAAGCGACATCGTCCGTGCCGCTATCCAGGAGGACGTCGCTGCCATCGGGATCTCAAGTTATAACGGCGGCCATATCGAATTCTTTGCCGAGGTGGTGCGGCAGTTGCGCAAGCGCGGCGCGCACGACATCGCCGTCTTTGGTGGCGGGGGCGGAACGATCACACACGAGGATGCCAAGTTGATGAAGCGTAAAGGAGTCGATCAGATCTTTTTCGCGGGAACATCGCTCAACGAGATGACCGATTATGTGCGTAAACATTATAGCAAGCCGCGAAAAATCGCAGCCAAGAGCGGCGGATCCGATTTGGCCCTGGCGCAACAATTGACCAGGATCGAGGAGTCGTTTACCCGGAAAGAAGGAAAAGGGAAACTGGCGGCTCGGAGTTCGAAAAACTCAAAGCGGGCCCATGTCGTGGGTATCACGGGGCCGGGTGGGGCCGGCAAGACAACATTAATCGACGAGTTGGTGTTGCGTTTCCTCCAGCGCGATCCGAAGGCGCGAATCGCAATTTTGTCGCACGATCCGAGCGTGATCGGGGAAGGCGCTTTGCTTGGCGATCGTGCCACCATGATCAATTCGCAGGACGACCGGGTCTTCATGCGCAGCATGGCCACCCGTGGTCAGGCGGGTGGATTATCGCCGGCAACAGAGAGTTGCCTCGATCTTCTTGCTCACTCCGGATTCGACTACCTAATTATTGAGACGGTCGGGACAGGTCAGGAAGCATTGCCTTTTCGCACGAAATTGGTCGATCAAACCGTGCTGGTAATGAATCCAGATTACGGTGCGCGGCTGCAGTTGCAGAAAATCGTTATGCTCGATGTAGCCGATATCGTGGTGGTGAACAAAACCGATCTTGAACGAGCCAAAGCTGCTCTCGCCGAGATCAGCCAACGTCTGACGCAGAACCAGCGGCAGCAAAAGATTGTAGCCACAGTGGCAAAGCGCCATCGGGATCCGGGTGTCGACGAGTTATACAATTTGATCAGAAAAGATTCTTCAATAGCAGGAACCCGTGAGCGCCCGAATGCCTTGAGAAACAGGCCCTCTGGCACGAGAAGGTTGCAGGCAACGAAATAATACGATTCTTGTCATGATAGCGCGCAGCCCGGTCGGAATAAGCGGAGGAAAACGATAATGAGTAAGCTTGGACAAGTTATTGAATCGGTCGAAAACCACGGACAGTTCGTCTCCGACCAGGTGCGGCGCGCACGCACGGATGAAAAGTTCGGCCGCGAGATGAGCGAGCGTTGGAAAAAAATAAAAGCGGAAATTCCAATCTCGCCCGCTCCCACGGGGTTGCCTTTACCGCGACTGGCATTACCCGAAATCGATGAACCGGGTGAAATAGCGCGTTATTTGTTTGGTGATGGATTGCCTGGTGACTTCCCGTTTTTAAACGGAGCATATCGGGAAATGTATCTGGAGCCGTTGCAGCGCGTGACGATTGAGGACGGCAGCTATGGCAAGAGAAAGGCGTCCAATGGATCGCAGACGCAGAAGAATGGCGCTCGCCCTCCGGAAGAACCGACTCGGCTGTTCTCCGGTCTTATGTTGGCCGAGGACACCAACAGGCGATTTCATTTTCTAAGCGCCCATCAACGTTCCAAACGTTTGAGCACAGCCTTCGATGGACCGACCCTTTACGGCATCGATTCCGATGCCGATGGCGTCTCCGGAAAAATCGGCGAGGGAGGCGTTGCAGTAGACACGGTCGAAGACATGGTCCGGCTCTACGACGGCTTCGAGCTTGGTTCACCGGATTTCTCCGCCTCCATGACGATTAGCGGGCCGGCGCCAGTCATCATGGCGATGTATATCGCCGCGGCCAGGCGGCGCTTCGGCCCGAGCGTCGTTCCGAAACTGCGCGGCACCATTCAGGCCGATATCTTCAAAGAAGTCCAGGCCCAGAATGAAACGATATTCCCGACGGAGGCATCGCTGCGGTTTCTCTGCGATATGATCGAATGGACCACACGTGAAATGCCGCGCTGGTACCCGGTTTCGATCAGCGGTTATCACATCGGTGAAGCCGGGGCCACGCCGGTGCAACAAGCGGCTTACACCCTTTCCAACGGTTTTGCTTATGCCGAATTGCTCGCCGCTCGCGGGATACATGTCGATCAATTCGGCCCGCGACTCTCATTTTTTCTCGATTGCGGCCTCGATGTTGAATACATCGCGCTTGCGCGCGTTTCGCGAAAGATATGGGCGATCGGTATGCGCGATGTTTTTGGCGCCGGACACCGGGCCCAGATGTTCAAATTGCACACGCAAACGAGCGGGCGCTCGCTCATCGCCGCGGAGTTTAAAAATAATCTCACGCGCACGGCTGCGGAGCTGATGCTTGCTTACATGAACGGTACGAACTCCTGCCACTCGAACAGTGCGGACGAGCCGTTTACAACGCCAAGTGAAGAATGGATTCGTCTCGCTGCTCATGGCCAGGCCATCCTGCTCGAGGAATCGGGGATTTTTAAGCATACCATGAATATGCTGAGTGGTTCTCCGGGGATGAAAGCGGTCGAGCGCGCGGTCGAGAAAGCCATTCTCGATGAATTTCGCCAGATTGAGCAGCTGGGTGGCGTGCTCGCGGCAGTCGAAAACCGCTACCAGCGCAGTCAGATTCAAACCGCCGCACATCGTTACGAACAGCAGATTTATGAGGGCACGCGTCCAATCGTCGGCCTCAATCGCTATCGTAATGGCGCGGATGAGATGCCGGATATGGAACTGGCGCGAACGCCACGATCCAGGCAGCAGTTGCAGATTGACCGGCTAACGAAGTTCAAGAAGAAAAATGCTGAGAAAGCGAAAAAGGCGCTGGAGAAACTCGCTCAAGTTGTCGAGCGCGGCGAAAATTCTTTCCCCGCGCTGCTCGAAGCGGTGGAGGTTTGTTCTCTTGGGCAGATTACCGGCCGTTTACAAGAAATCGTCGGGCGATTTCGTCCGATGGTGTAGCTTACTTTTTGATGATTCGCTTCAGTTTCATGTTGTCGCGGTAAAAGGGCGCGCAACGCGAATCGCTCATTTTCGTGGCCTTAAGCGAGACGGCAACATCATCACCAGCAAGCGCGATCGTTCCGGTTCCCGAATTGTTGTGACTGTCTTTCCAAGTGAACTGCGCATGGTTGCCGCTCACTTTCCCCGTGCCCGTTGCTTCTGGGGCGGGGCCGCTGCCATTTGAATAGGCGGCGTCGAACGCAATGTTCAGCGTACTGCCGGTCTGCTGCACGCTGAATTCGAATACCGCCTGACCATTGAGGAACTTTTTGTCTACGTACTCACCATCAAATCCCCCCGGCTTCGCCGCCGTAGCTGAGCGGGCCACTACGAGTAGAATCGCAATCAAACCGATGGCGGTCCTTTGCATGTGCCGATTACACGACGAATTCCGACTTCTGTCGATATCTTGTCGGCCAGAATAGAGAAGCCGTGCTATTGCGCCCCGGATCGAGACGCGGGCAATTGCTGTAGTGTCCGCTGTCTGAGCGGAATCATCGGCTTGCGCTTGGAACTCCGAGAATTTTCGCGAGCAGGCAAGCACACGCTACAAAAGCAGTTCTCTAAACCGCCCGGGCGATTGAGGTCAATCGCCCCTACCAGAGGGCTCGGCATGAAATCGAAGCGGATTTTCTAAGCTAAACGCGATCGACGCGACAGGAGTAACAGCCAGCTCCTGCGTTATGCAGATGTAAATAGGCGACGTGTTCATCTGCAAAAAAATCGGCGATGCTTTGTTCAATCGCGTGGCCTTCTACAACCCTCGCGTTTTTCATCGTGCCGTCGGAATCGTAGCCCCGAACAGAAATTGTTCGGCGCCGAACGACCTCTGGAATTTTGCCTGGTTGAAGGGTTGCCTCGACCGCCTTTTCGCGCACGAAAATCGGGCCGGTCGCGCGATAGGGTGAGTCCGCCGGTTGATGCATGTAGTTGAGCAAAATCACGCTCTCGCCCATCTCTGCATCTTTCAGACTGACCCGACACGGAAAACCTGGATTTGCATCCACAATCATGCGTCGCGCCCCACGGTTCGCCAAATCCTCATCGGACAAAGCGAAAAGATCTTTAAAATCGTTCAACGGCAAAGGAATGAGTTGAAAATTCACCTCTCAGTCTGATCCGGTTCGACGCGGCGACAACCGATTTTGCGACGCGGCATTTTGGCTGCGATCGGACGATGATCAAAGCTGCCTGATACAGAGCCTGAAGGGCCACCCGCTGCGAAGAATGCGACACGGTCGAGGTGGAATTGGCAAGGATTCCTTGTGAGCTTGCGCTCCACGTTATGCTGCGGAGCGATGGCTGCCTTACAAACAGACGCTGAGGCACGTGCGCGCACTCGCATCGCGTGGCGATTGTTACCGTTCCTATTCCTCCTTTATGTCGCGAACTATCTCGATCGCACGAACATTGCATACGCCACGCTCGGGATGAAAGGCGACCTCGGCCTGACCGATTCGGTTTTTGGCACGGCGAGCGGGATTTTCTTCATCGGCTATTTCGCGCTGCAAATTCCTGGAGCGTTGTTGGTGGAACGTTGGAGTGCGCGGCGCTTACTGGCGCTAACTCTCATCGCATGGGGCGTGCTGACTACCTTGACCGCTGTGGTGCGCACGCCATGGCAGCTTTACGGCGCGCGTTTTCTATTAGGCGCGGCCGAAGCCGGCTTCTTTCCCGGCGTGATTGTTTACCTTTCTCATTGGTTTGTCTACGAGGACCGCGCCAAGGCAGTGGCCAGGTTTATGTCGGCCATTCCGGTCGCCTACATTTTCGGTGGACCACTGGCGGGAGTTATTCTTGGCATCCACTCATTAGGTATTCCGGGCTGGCGCTGGCTCTTCCTGCTGGAAGGAGTGCCGGCTGTTCTACTAGGAGTCGTGACGCTATTCATCTTACCCGATCGACCCGGCGAAGTTGGATGGCTTCAACCTGACGAGCGCGATTGGTTAGCAAGCCGGCTGGCTCAGGAACGACGGGTCAAAGCCAGAGTAGAGGAGATGACCATTTGGCGAGCGCTCCGACATCCGCCGGTCGTGCTCCTCATGTTGGGGTTGTTCTTTTGTTATACCGGCGGCTACATCTTTTGGTTCTGGATGCCGACAATTTTGCAAAGGCTCACCGGTTGGAGCACCCAACGTGTAAGTCTGGTCGGCGCCATTCCATTTATTGTTGGCCTGATAGGAATGCTCGTCCTCGGCTGGAACTCCGATCGCACCCGCGAACGCCGCTGGCATTTCGCCATTCCGCAATTGACCGCCGCCCTCGCGCTTACCGCTTGGTTCTTTCTTCCGCATTCACATGTGATGCTCGTGACCGTCTTCTGTTTCGTTGCCTTTGGAACAATCGCTTATCTGCCATCGTTTTGGGCACTGCCTGGTTCCTTCCTTTCTGCTTCGGCGGCGGCGGCGGCGGTTGGTTTCATTAACTGCACGGCCAGCGTCGGCGGCTACTTTGGTCCGAAAATCTTCGGCGATCTCAGTCAGCACACCGGGTCATTCGATCACGGATTCACCTTCATGATCGTCTGCTGGACGGTAGCGTCATTACTCGTGCTGCTTTGTCCACGTGAACAAACGGGAGAGGGCGCAGCGGTACGAGCCACATAGGTCCGGGAGCGCCGGCCAAGCGTTGCAGCCCGAACTAGCTCTTGAGCGCGACCTCAAACGGCGCACCGGTCTTCGCGCGGACTTCATCGACTGTGACGTCGGGATGTAGCTCAGTGAGGACGAGCCCGCCACCCTCCTTCACCTCGAACACGCAGAGGTCGGTGATGATGAGGTTGACGACTCCGAGGCCCGTGATCGGCAGCGTACATTGTTTCAAAATCTTCGGGCTCCCATCCTTGGAAGTGTGTTCCATTACGGCAACGACGCGCTTCACTCCGGCGACAAGGTCCATCGCTCCGCCAGGCCCTTTGACCATCTTTCCGGGAATCATCCAATTTGCGATATCGCCCTTATCCGTTACTTCGAATGCGCCAAGGATGGCGAGGTCGATGTGCCCGCCGCGAATCATCGTGAACGAATCGGCGCTCGAAAAAAAGGCCGAGCCGGGCATGGTCGTGATGGTTTGCTTGCCGGCGTTGATCAGGTCGGCGTCCACCTGGTCCTCGGTCGGGAATGGGCCGATGCCGAGCAGGCCGTTCTCGGACTGCAACGTCACGTTCATGCCTTCGGGGATGTAATTGGCGACGAGGGTCGGGATGCCGATGCCGAGGTTAACGTAGTAACCGTCGCGCAACTCTTTCGCAGCTCGCTTTGCCATCAAGTCGCGGATCGGGTTGTCTTTTTTTGCTGCAGCGCTGTCCTGGACAGTACGGAACTCGATGCGTTTCTCGTAGGTCGCGCCTTGGATGATACGGTCGACGAAGATGCCGGGCGTGTGAATCTGGTCGGGATCAAGCTCGCCGACCTCGACGAGCTGCTCGACTTCGGCCACGCAAATCTTGCCGCAACTTGCGATCATCGGGTTGAAGTTGCGGGACGTTTTTCGAAAAATCAGGTTGCCTGATTTGTCGCCCTTCCACGCCTTCACCAGGGAAACTTCGGCCGTGATGCCGGGTTCGAGCACGTATTCCTTGCCGTCGAAAACTTTCGTCTCCTTGCCCTCGGTCAGTTTGGTGCCGAAACCGGTGCGGGTGTAGAATCCCGGGATTCCTGCGCCCCCTGCGCGCAACCGTTCGGCGAGTGTGCCCTGCGGGATGAGCTCAAGTTCGAGTTCGCCGCTGAGCACCTGGCGCTCGAACTCTTTGTTCTCGCCCACGTACGAGGCCATGACCTTTTTCACCTGTCGTGTGGTGAGCAAAACCCCCATCCCGAAACCATCGACGCCGGCGTTGTTACCGACGATGGTGAGGCCCTTCACGCCGCTGTCGCGCAGTGCGGCGATGAGATTCTCCGGTATGCCGCAGAGACCGAACCCACCCGCCGCAATCGTCATGTTGTCGTGCAGCAGGCCGGTAAGGGCGTCGGTAGCGTTGGGATACACCTTGTTCATGTAAAGTGAACTTTAACCATCGATTACACGAAGGCGCGCTCTGGAGCAACCGGCCGAATAGTTGAGCCAGATCAGCGTGCTGCTCTTGCCGATTCTGAATTCGTTTGCAGATTGCAGCTTCCATTTTCTTATGACCAAAACGCTTGCTCATCAACTCGCTGAGTACAGTTGTGCGCTCCGGTTTGACGATCTTTCGCCCGAGACGATCCACGAAGTGAAACGTCGTGTAATTGACTCAATCGGGTGCGCGTTGGGGGCATGGAAAGAGGAACCATGTCGAGTCGCGCGCGAGGTCGCGTGCGACTTTTCGGCGAAGCATGGCGCGACAATTATCGGAGCGAAGCATCCAGTCCCGCCGGATTGGGCAGCGTTCGCTACCGGCTGTTGCATTCGTTATTTCGATTACAACGATACCTATTTGTCCAAAGAGCCGGCACACCCGAGCGACAATATAGCCGCGGCCCTTGCGGTGGGTGAGAGCGCCGGGGCGAATGGCTCGGCCTTGATCACGGCGATTGCGCTCGCTTACGAGGTACAATGCCGGTTTTGTGACGCTGCCAGTTTACGTGCCCGCGGCTGGGATCATGTGACCTATGGCGCGTTTTCCACTGCCGTGGCATCGGCGAAATTGATGCAGCTCGACCCCGAAAAAACCCGACACGCGCTCAATATCGCAGGTGTCGCCTGCGCCGCGATGCGCCAGGCGCGAGTCGGCGAACTTTCGCATTGGAAGGGTGTCGCGTTCGCGAACGCGGCCCGGCACGGGGTTTATTCGGCCATGCTCGCTCGCGCCGGAATGACTGGACCCGCGCCGATTTTCGAGGGCCAGATGGGATTCGAAAAACAGCTTGGCGTTTCGCTTGGCAACGTGGCCGAGAAATTCGCGGTTCCCTGGGTCCCTTCCGAAACAGGCCCGGCGTCGATGATCCTGAACACCAGCATCAAATATTGGCCGGCGGAGTATCATAGCCAAAGCGCGATCGAGGCTGCTCTTTTCCTGCGCCAACAAATCGATAATCCGGCGCAGATTGTCTCGGTCGTGATCGAAAGTCATGACGCCGCGGTCGATATCATCGGGAGCGAGCCGGAAAAGTGGAAACCTGAGACCCGGGAAACTGCGGACCATAGTCTGCCATACATTACCGCCATTGCGCTGATTGATGGCGAAGTGGGCGAGGCACAATTTCAACACGTGCGGTTCGCAAACGAGGCAATTTGGAGATTCTTGGAAAATGTCCGGGTGGAACGCAATGCGGAGCTCAGTGGGCTATACCCGGGGGCGGTGGCAAATATCGTGCACATAACGCTAAAGGATGGCCGCAAGTTGACCAAGCGTGTCGATTACCCACTTGGCCACGCCAAGAATCCGCTCTCCGACGTCGAACTGGAGGGTAAGTTCTTGCGATTAGTGCGACCGATTTTTGGCCGCGATCGGTGCGCGCACATTTTGGAACACACGTGGGCTCTCGAACGGCAGACCAATCTGCACCATTTGATGAAGCTAGTGCATATGCCGTAATGAATTCCTGCAAACGCCGAGCGATTCTTCCATTCGCTGCAAAATGAGAGAGAGAACCAAAGCACGGCGGTTTCGCCAATTGATCGCCACTGATTGCCTGGCGATGCCAGGCGTTCCGAACGCTGCAATGGCGCGGCAGGTCGAACAAGCGGGATTCGATGCGGTGTATATAAGCGGGGCCGGTCTTGCCAATGCGACCGCCGGAGTTCCCGATATCGGCTTGTTATCCTTGACTGAGGTCGCCCGGCTCGCCGGTTACATCGCAGAAGCGGTGACGATTCCGGCAATTGTCGATGCAGATACCGGATTCGGCGGCGCGGAAAATACGGCGCGAACGATTCATGAATTGGAGCGGGCCGGTGTTGCCGGTTGTCATATAGAAGACCAGGAATTTCCGAAACGCTGCGGTCATCTCGCAGGGAAATCGATTGTCGATCTTGAAGAGATGATTGGAAAAATCAAAGCGGCCGTTGCCGCCAGGAACGATCCGGATTTTCTGCTCATCGCCCGAACTGATGCCCGCGCCATCGAGGGTTTCGATGCGACGATCAAACGCGCCTTGCGCTATGTCGCGGCCGGCGCCGACGCGATTTTTCCTGAAGCATTGCAAACGGAACAAGAGTTCAAAGATTTCGCGGCCGCAGTTCAGGTCCCGCTGCTTGCGAACATGACGGAATTTGGGAAAAGCCCACTCATGTCGATGGATGATTTACGGAAGTTCGGTTATCGGATGGTGATTTTTCCCATGAGCGCGTTTCGCGTGGCGATGAAAGCGAGCGAAGAATTTTTGCGGCATCTAAAGGCACGCGGTTCACCGGCGGAATGGATTGATCAGATGCAAACGCGACAGGAACTTTACGAGTTGCTTGATTACGATCCGAACGCGGAAGAATGGCTCGGTTATCAGCGCGAATAATTTGTCGCCTGGCCCAACCTCGATACACTGAATAAAGAGCATGACCACTGAACCGAAACCAGCTTACAGCCCCGGATTGGCCGGCGTCATTGCGGGTGAAACAGAAATTTGCTGGGTCGATCCCGACGCTGGCTTGATGTATCGCGGCTATGACATCCATGACATGGCCGAAAAAGCTAGCTTCGAGGAAGTCGCTTATCTTTTGCTTAATGGGGACCTTCCGAATGTGGAACAACTGGCCAACTTTACACGCGAGATTGCCTCCGCTCGTGCGGTACCTGAGCAAGTGCTCGACGCTCTGCGCTTAATGCCAAAGAAAGCGCATCCGATGGATATCCTGCGGACGGGCGTTTCAATGCTGGGCGCATTCGATCCTGAACTAAACGACAACTCACACGCCGCGAATATTCGTAAGTCAATTCGTCTCATCGCCAGAGTGCCGACCATGATCACCGATGGCTATCGAATCGCGCATGATGAGGATCTGCTCCCGGAAAGAGACGATCTCACGCTGGCCGGAAATTTTTTTTACAAGCTCCGCGGCGAAGTGCCACAGGATTGGCAGATCCGGATGATGGACACAATTCTCATTCTCTACGCCGACCACGAGTTCAACGCTTCGACATTCGCGGCTCGAGTCACGGCCTCGACTCTGGCAGATATTTATGCGGCTGTGACAAGCGCGTGCGCAACCTTGAAGGGTCCGCTTCACGGCGGCGCGAATGAGGAGTCGATGCGGATGCTCGACGAAATCAAGACGCCTGATCGGGCGGAGAGCTGGCTCAAGGAACGACTAGCCAAAAAGGCGAAAATCATGGGATTTGGTCATCGGGTTTACAAAAAGGGCGATTCGCGCGTGCCGATCATGCGAGAGATCGGTCGCGATCTCGGGAAACGAGTGGGCAAGGAATCTTGGATCCCAATTTGCGAGAAGTTGGAACAAACGATGGAACGAGAGAAACAACTCTGCGCCAACGTCGATTTGTACGCGGCGCCAGTCTTCACGATGTTTGGATTCGATCCCGCTTTAAACACCCCGGTATTTGCCGCTTCGCGAGTTGCGGGCTGGTGCGCGCATGTGGTCGAACAACACGACCATAACCGCTTGATTCGCCCGCGATCCCTTTACACCGGTCCGGAGTTGCGTCCGTATCCCGGCACCTCGGTAAACGGCGCGTAGCGGCCGATGGCACAATCGCTGCAGGAAAAATACGCGCCGAAAAATCTTTGCTTTGGTTGCGGTCCGGCGAACGCGGAAGGATTGCGCATCCGAAGTTTTTCAAAAGGAGATGAAGTGGTCGCGGAATGGATGCCGCAACCGAAATACGAGGCTTTTCCCGGAGTTTTGAATGGCGGCATTATTGGGACGTTGCTCGATTGTCACTGCAATTGGACCGGGGCGTGGCATTTGATGAGCAAAAGCGGAGCAGACGCTCCGCCGTGCACCGTTACGGCAGATTACGCGATCAAATTGCTCCGCCCGACGCCGACTGCCGGTCCGGTTTTTCTGGCTGCCAAGGTTGTCGAATCGAGCAATGACCGTGCAATTGTCGAGGGAACTTTAACTGCTGGAGGAAAAGTGTGCGCGACCTGCCGTGGGACTTTCGTCGCAGTCAAAGAGGGGCATCCCGCATTTCACCGTTGGTGACAACACGGTGGCAGCGAGTTACCGGCGTCGGTCTGGGCGGCGCATGTAAAGGTTCATGCTTCCGAAATCAATGACGGCATAATTCATAGACAAAACTTCGATACCGAGGAGGCCTGAATTTGCCTCTTCTGCGACGTTGGAGCGCAAAATTTGAGCCGAGACGTCGGCCAGCGTTACGTCCGTGTAATGCACGATGAAATCGCCGACAGCGAGATCCTTGGCCGAACCGCCACTAATGGAGACGAGGTGCCCATAACCGAGGTCATATGCTAAACGCAGCGGAGCGGCGAAGACGCGTGCAGCAGCTCCAGCTTCTCGCCCAAGAAATGTGAAAGAAGCTCCAGTGCTGACCAGCAACCGGGTCGGGTGGCCATTTATCGCGGCATCGACTTCAAATTGATGGTCGCGCGTGAGTCGCATCGGAATCCGAGTGAATCCGCGATAAGACAGAAATGCTGCAAGGCGTTCGCTGGTGGCACCGTTCGGCCCGGCCGCATTTGTGTAAAGCATTTGGTGACCGCAATCGACTACCGCGCCGGTTCTCTTGAGCACGTCCGCACCGAGTAAACCGTTCACTGCCTCCATGTGGTAGTACGAACTTATTTTTCTGGTTTTCGCGCGCGGTATTAGTTTCGGCACAATCAGGAATTCGGGCGGTGTGAGCCACACCGCTTCGCGTGCCACGAGAACTGGAATATCGGTCAACGTTTGATGACCGATTTGCAAGGCGCGCAATTTGGCGGCGCTGTAGGTGTCGGGTGTTGCACCCCAGACATTGCTGACCCGTTCGTTTGTCGGGGTTGGCGAAAGGCCGTAAGTCCCGGCGCTCTCTCGATGAATAACAGTCGTCGGTGCACTGTTATCGATAACAAGATTCCCAGGTTTTCCGTTGATCCAGGTCGGCAGATAAAGATGATTACAAAAACGGCGTTGCAGTTTCGTCCCGTCAAATCCTTGCGTCGCATAAAACGATGCGAGCGAGCTCGGCGGCGCTTGTGCGCAGAGAGGCAACGTCCCGAAACTCAGGACGGCGGCCGTCGAGAGCGCGCCCAGGACACGCCACATGCGTAATTACTTATCGAATCGATCTCGTATCGGCAAGACGAGTTTCAACGCAGCGCGGAACTGGCGACGGACTACTGGAGATCGTAAATTTCTACCAGGCCGACACCGGTCCGGCCGTTCTTATCGGCGACGATTGCTGTGTATGAACCGGCACCAAGACTGATCGCGATCGCGGATTCCAGATTGTTAGTTGGTGCGAGACCATAACTATTGATTAGTGCGGCCTGCCCCGCATCGTCCTGCCAGTTGTCGTTTGACGCGAGCAGCGCGCCGTTCTCGTCGTGCAACTCAAGCTTGGGATCCGGAAGCGGATTGGCGATATTGAATTGCGCCAGCGAAGGACCGATGGCGCGTACGGCAATGCGCGTTGCACCAGTTCCGTTACCGGTAATGAACCCGCCAATCAGTACATCGGAGCCGTCCCCGACCGGTGCGCGGGTGCTGATGTTGGCTAGCCGTGAATCCGCAGCCTGATCGACGTCGTACGCTTCTGCCAGGGCGACACCGGTTCCTCCATTCTTGCCGCTCACGATGGCTGTATAACTTCCAGGTGACAGTGTGGCGATGAGCGCCGCTTCTCTGTCGTCCTGCGGGGCGAGGCCGGTGTTTTGAATATCCGTTTGCTGTGTGTCTTTCCAATTGTCGTTAGTCATTACAATCGATCCATCGCTGCGATGCAGCTCGATCACCGGGTCGGAAAGCGGATCTGGCACTCCAAGGTTCGCGAGGGAAGGACCGATCGCGCGAACCGCGACGCGTTTGGGTGCATTACCAGCAACAATGAATCCGCTGATCGCAATTTGGTCGCCGGTCTCGATCCGGGAACGGCCCGAGATGTTCAACGCTCGCGCTGGCGGAACGGATAGCGCGCTGATCCGAAAGACTTGTCCACCCGAACCCTGAGCGAGGTAATAAAGGGCGCCATCAGGGCCGACCTGAAGATCAACAGGGCTGGAGATCCCGGTTGCGAATCCGCTGGCCGCGCCTGTGGTAGGATCGAAAACCCGGATCCATCCGCCGCAGAGATCCGCGAAAAAATACTTGCCGATATAGGAGGTGGGGAACTGAGCGGCCGGGGGATTGTAGAATGCGCCACCAACAATGGCACAACCGGTCGTGTCGCTTGTGCCATGGCCGTAGTAGAAGATCGGGCCGCGGAAAGCTGGGTTACTGGTGGGACCTTCGGTTGTCGGCCAGCCATAGTTCGAACCGGCAATGCCGTCGT
Organism: Chthoniobacterales bacterium; assembly: GCA_036498205.1. Classification (GTDB taxonomy): domain Bacteria; phylum Verrucomicrobiota; class Verrucomicrobiia; order Chthoniobacterales; family UBA10450; genus AV69. Next base: position 24,109 of record DASXIC010000142.1, read on the forward strand.
TAATCTCTTCGAATGTCGATTGGCCCACATCGTTGATAAACATACGGACCGTACCCGGCTGAAAGGCGAATGTGAACGGGTTGCGCAGACCAAGCGCCCAAATCGCTCGATTGTTTCCGGTTGCAGTATTGTTGAATGGATTGTCCGCCGGGATGGTACCATCTGCGTTGATACGCAGCATCTTCCCGAGCAAATTGGAAAGCGTCTGTGAGTTTGCGCCATTGGCGTTCTCGCCTACGCCGATATAAAGCTTTCCGTCAGGGCCGAAGTGGAGCGCGCCGCCATTGTGATTCGTGGCAGAACTGAGGTTATTGAGTTCCAGGATGATGGCTTCGCTGCCCGCTACGACGCTGTCGCCCGCGGCGGTATAACGGCTGACCCGATTGTGGGCCGGGGAGCCGGGAACAGTGTGATAGATGTAAACGTAACTGTTAGCGGCGAAATTTGGATCGAATGCGATCCCCAGCAGGCCGCGCTCACCGGAAGAATCGACCGAGATGCTCAGGAACGGTGCAGCAACTAAAGATCCGTTCTTGATCACGCGGACCTGGCCTCCCTGGATGCAGACAAACAGCCGTCCATCGGGCGCGAACGCCATCGCGGTCGGTGTGCCCGATAGATTGCCGCCGACCTGTGTCTCAACGAATCCCGGCAGTAAAATCGCTCCGATTGCCGGTAGCGACGCGGAGGTGGACAAAACTGCGATGATGACCGCGAGGATTAATTTCAAGGTGAGATACAGTAGATTATCGGTAGACGTTGCGGGTTATCGGCTTCGCGATTGTCGAGTGCGCTGCAATCGCGCGTCATGATGTCCATATGCCGCAATTTACGGACCAGAACGGTGCCGTGCGTGGCCTTTGTTGCTGTAATTTCATCACGAATGGTCTCAAGACCAGCGCCCGGGGTGACTCGGACTCCCCACCACGGAGTAGAAATCCGTTTGTTTGCTATATTGCAAAAATCGCGTTGCTGATTTGTTGGCGTCTCCGCCACGCATAAAGTGCCAATGTGTAAACGCGGGCGCGATGTGTCAATTTGAGATGGCTTCGACGTTTGCGCGCGGAACATCTGGCCAGCCGTATCTTACTGCTGACCGTGCGCGGCGCTTTCGTAATAGCGGGCACGAGCAATAAATCTTCGTTCGCCGCAATGTGTCGGCGCTTCGACAAAATCCCTGTGGATCCGTGTTCAAATTGCGGTCGACCTAATGAATTGGGAACTTCGTCTTCTATTCCCTGTAGTGACTAAGTGGAAGAAAACCCCGTGCTTCCATGAAAAAAACGCGCCTGCGTCATCTTGTTGAGAGCGTGGGCGCTTTGACAGTGGCTCTTGCTCCAATTCACATTTCCTTCCCGCAGTACCTGTCGCCGTGAAAACGCGAGAAAGTAACAAGAGCGTTACTTTTACCAAATTGCACCAAACTCTCTGCAATTACACGTTGCAGTCATTGATTGCGATGAAAGCCTCTTCAAAACGCGTCGCGGTGTTGCTGGCGATCATCGCTCCATCCTTGGTTTTGCACCCAACGATGGCAAGAGCGGCCACTGTCGCGGTGACGGTTGGCACTGGTGGATTCATTTTCAAACCTTCCGACATAACGATCAACGTGGGCGATACGGTGCGCTGGACATGGGGCTCGAGCGGGCACAGCAGTACCTCGGGTTCGCCGGGAATGCCTACCGGGTTGTGGGATTCTTTGGTTCTCAACCAGGGAGCCAGCTTCATGCACACGTTCAACACTGCCGGGACGTTCCCCTATTACTGCGTTCCGCATGGAGCCTGTTGTGGGATGGTCGGCAGCGTCACCGTCGTTGGGGAAACGGTAGGGGCGACCGGAATAGGCTTAGTCGAGCTGTTCAAGCTTCCATCTGCGTCTCCGCTGGTTAACATTTCCACACGCCTGAACGTACTGAACGGCGATAACGTCCTCATTGGCGGTTTTGTCATTGGTGGACCTGATAACAAAAAAGTCGTTCTGCGTGCGATCGGGCCGAGCTTAGCCAATCCGCCGATTAACCTGACCGGGGTGTTGGCCGACCCGATGATCGAAGTCCACGATGCCAATGGCATCATTGGTACTAACGATAATTGGAAAGACACGCAGCAAGCGGCAATTGCGGCAACTGGACTTGAACCTACCAATGATCTGGAGTCGGCCGTTCTTTTGACTCTTGCTCCCGGTTCCTATACCGCCATCGTCCGCGGCAACAACGGCGGCACCGGTATTGGACTAGTCGAAGCCTATGATGTCGATCTGGCCGCTAATTCTACGGTGGCCAATATCAGCACGCGCGGTTTCGTCAATACCGGCGACAATGTCATGATTGGGGGCTTTGTCACCGGTGCGGGCGGCTCGGCCACAGTAGTCGTGCGTGCCATTGGCCCCAGCTTGAGTAATCCGCCGTTTAATCTCACCGGGGTACTCCAAGACCCGACACTTTCGTTGTTCGATGCAAATGGCGCGATGATCGCCTCGAACGACAACTGGAAAGATACGCAACAAGCCGAGCTACAGGCGACCGGCCTTGCGCCCACCGATGACCGGGAATCCGCCATTCTGATTACGCTTCCGACAGGCAGTTTCACCGTCATCGTCCGGGGCAAGTAACATCACTGCCCAAAGCCGTAAATTTTAACGGTACTACCTTCGCAGAACGCGATTTCCAGATAGCGAGCATGAGCAATAAAATCTTTTCTCGGCGATGGGCCGACGCTAATGAATTGGGAACTTCGCCTTCTATTCTCCCTAATGACTAGTGGAAGAGAATCCTATGCCTCCATGAAAGAAGGACCTCTGCGTCATCTTGTTGCGAGCGTGGACGTTTTGACAGCGGCTTTCTCTGCAATTCACATCCTTGCTGCGCCAGGGGATTTGTTTGAGGCAGACTTTGGTAGCGGTTCGTAATGACAGCCGCCTATCCCTCGACTTTTGAGCGATCGCTATTTTTTAACTTCCGAAATTCCTCTGCCAAGAGTGGAATGATTCCCTAGTCGCGTCTTCGTGTGATGAAAATTGTAGCATTTCTTACGTCCTTTCTTACTTCAGTGCTCGTCGTCATGAGCGGCGAACAACCCGGTTCAATAGACAAGTGGATCGCTCCAGCAGGC
>DASXIC010000143.1:0-48875 GCA_036498205.1 Chthoniobacterales bacterium
CGTCGCCGCGGTCGTTAATGAAGTAGGTGCGGAACACGCCGTTGCCGTCGTGGATAAACGCGTTCGTGCCATGCCACTCGTCCACCCCGAAGTCGGTGTCGAAGCTGTCGGTGATGGTGTACCACGGCATCTCCCAACCCATTCGCGCTTTCACGCGCTCGATGTCCTTCTGCGGCGCGCGCGAGGCGAACACGAGCGTGGTATCACGGGCGTTCAAATGGGCGAGGTGAGCGACCTGGTCGGCCAACATCGAGCAGCCAACACAGGCATGCTCGGGCCAACCCTTCACTCCGGGCTCGAAGAAGGCCCGGTAGATTATCAGTTGACGGCGGCCGTCGAACAGATCGAGCAGGCTCGCTTTACTCTTCGGCCCGTCGAACTCGTACTGCTTCTCTACGGCCAGCCACGGCATCCGGCGACGCTCGGCCGCCAACGCATCACGGGCACGGGTCAGCTTCTTTTCCTTCACGAGCAGTTTCCGGCGCGCTTTCTCCCATTCCTGCGGTGACACGATTTTGGGGCGCTTCATTTCACTCGCCTCTGTTTTGCGTCCCATCACTTTTGGTTTCATTTCGTTTTCCTTTGATTGGGTTGTCTCCGATTACGAAATTTGTTCGCGGCAAAGGCGGCCAGGCCGCCGCTCGAGATCGCGGCGATCAGCGCAAGATTGGCGACGCAGACCGGGCACATCGCGGTTATTTGGCTCCCTTCTTATGTGACGGTTCGGCAGGTTTTTCCAAATAGGCGGCCAGGCGATCGAGCGATCCTTCCCAAAACTTGCGATATTCTTCCACCCATTGCGCGGCAGCTTTCAATGGTTTGGCTTCCAGGTGCATTTCATGAACCCGGCCATAACGCCGGCGTCGAAGCAGGCCTGCCTTTTCCAGGACGCGGAGATGTTTTGAAATCGCCGGCAACGACATGGCGTAGGGGCGGGCCAGGCGGGTGACGCATTGCTCGCCGCGGGCGAGGTCAGCGAGAATCCGGCGCCGGGTGGGATCGGCGAGAGCGGCGAAAGTGCGATTGAGATTTGGAGAATGTTTAACCATCTGGTTAACCATCCAATTTCTTTCAGAAAACGCAAACGGTTTTTTCCGGTCGGTCATTTCACGCACTCGTGCGTCGCCCGTTTCCCGAGTCTATCTCGAACGAGGGAGCACCGATCACCTCAGCGGTAGCAATGAAAAATCCTCCACCTGCGCAATCGCCGCGGACCTTTGAAAGCAGAATATTGACGTAACGAAAGACAGGGCGCTCAAACAAAGAACGCCACGGACGGAAGGAAAATAATATGAATCAGATCAAGGCGATTCAACTGGGAGTGATTGCGCTCTGCATGGCGACGACGTCATTGAGTTTGGCGCAAACGTTTCGGGTCCGAACCAGCGGCGGCAATCAGACCGTCAATGCCGCGACCACAGCGCCGAGAGTCGGGGCCTCAAGCGGTAACGCGATCAGAGTGCCGCAAGTAGGGATAAATCCCGGACGGCCTATGAATGTCGGAGTAAGCCCCTATGTCGGAGCACACATCGTGACAAACGCTGGTGTGCAGACGGGAATCAATAATCAAGCAATTGGGATCAGCGGCGCGTCTACCGGGAGAGCGGCCTCGATCGGCAACTCGAGGGTGGTTCCACAGACGGGAATGAATGCGTCGACGGGTATGAACACGAACGCCGGAGCACAGACTGGCAAAGCTGCCAGCGGGGGTACCGGCGCCAAAAGTACTCTGCCTCGAATCATTCTGGAATCGACTCCGAGCCCAATTTTGGCCACGCCGAGCCCGGCTCTCACGCCCATACCAGTCCCCACGCCGATACCATCTCCCTCAGTCGGCCCAACTCCGACCGTGGCACAATAAAACAGGTGGTGTAGTGCTCGGCTCGGTGCTCTTCACATGGGTGAACGACGATGACCGACCAGTGGCGAACAATCGGTATTGATCGTTGATCTGCCCGTGGGCTGCGAACAACAGATGTGGTTTCGGCAGGAACTTCCAAAAACCGATCCGCTCCTCTGGTTCGTGGTGCGATGCTGCGCCAAACATCGCCACGCCGGCATCCGCGAACCGCCGCGGCCGTTTCTGTTTGCTCATAGAGGTCCCTGCGGTCGCGGGCGTTCCGTCAGGAGCCGATGCCGTTAAGCCAGACGCCGCGGCCAGATGCCGGCCGAACGTTGTATCCGCCTGCCTGAAGTTCCGCGCCTGCCATGTTTTCTCGCGTGCGACTTCACGCTTGCGCTAATTGGTCGTCGAAGGGCAGGACAACAACGATGTCAGTGCCTTTACCGCGCCGGCTCGTGATACTTAATGTTCCCCCCATTTCGGCGGTACGTTCGCGCATTCCGGTAAGACCTACGCCGTCGTGTCTATCCTTGATTCTGAATCCGTCACCGTCGTCACGAAGTTCCAGCCGAAGTTCCGTTGCCTTGCAGGTGAGGCGTGTTTCAAAGTTGCGAGCGCGGGCATACTTGAGGGTGTTAGTCAAAGCTTCCTGCCCGATGTGGAGAAGGTTCTCCTGCCATGGCTGAGGAAGGGTTGGCAGCTTGCCTCGAGCTGCAAACCTTGTGTGGAGCGCTGTGCCCACGGTGGTGTTCTTAATCGCTGCTTTGAGCGCGTCCCAGAAATTTTGTTCCTGCAAGGCTATCGGGTGCAACGCATGAACTGAGCGGCGTGCCTCGTTCAAACCCTGGCGGGCCAGTTCGCCGGCGCGGTGCAAATGCTTGTCCGCATCCTTGCGGCACCCACACGCAATCGCTTCCTCGGCGGCTTCCACTTGTACAATCACACCGGTGAAACCCTGCGCCAGCGTATCGTGGATGTCGCGCGCCATTCGATTTCGTTCCTCCAAGACCGCCGCTCTCCGCCCTTGCTCGGCTAACTCATTGAGTTGATTGGCCAGCATGACTTGATGAGCAAGCGCCTGGGTCAGTTCGATCTGCTCGGGCCGATAAGGCGCATGGTTGGCATGGCGAATCCCAATCAACCCTCTGACCTCTCCTTCCACCAGAATTGGAACAATCAAAAATCTTTTCGTTCCATCCCGCTTCAAATAAGCGCGCCACTCCGGGCTGACCCGTGGGTCATTCTCCAGGTCTGCGCAAACGACCGGACCTCCAGTGAAAAGCAATTCCTGAATTACTGCGTTGTGTTTCCAAAACAGCGGGTCCTTGGTGTGTGGGTGCGGCGGATCGGTCACGATCGGGCCTGTCCCGTCGACCATCAGCCGCAAGAAAAGTGATTCGGTCGATTTCTCGAACAGCCACAAGCTAACATTTTGCGCACTCGAGAGCCGGCCAATCGTGGTTAGCATCTGCCCAACAAGCTCTTTCGGCTCTGGCGCAGTCGCCAGCACATCCAGACTTTGCGCCAGCGCCTCCACTTGTCCGCGCGCCACCTGCTCCGAACCTCGCAGCGCCTCTTCCGCCCGTTTGCGTTCGGCAATCTCCTTTTCCAGCTCTTCGTTGGCAGCCAGTAGCTGACCGGTCCTTTTCGCGACGCTGTGATCGAGTTCTTCGGCGACACGTTTCTGTTCGGTTAAGAGTCGCGCCTCCTGCAGTCCGATTATTACCTGGTTCGCCGCCAGATTAAGAAGAAGTCTCTCCGTTTGCGTTGGAAAATTCGGGCGCCTGCAACCCACAACGAACACACCCAATTCAGCCTGCAGTCCCAGTCGCAAAACCAGGACCGAAATGTCTCCCTCCCCAAAAGGATTGTGCACACGGAAAGGCGAGGCAGGTGGACAATCACCCAACCATCGATTGAGGGCACGGCCGACCAGTTGCGGTTCCGCCGACAGATTTCGATCTTGAGCGAGTCGGGCCATCTCGAGGGACGCCCCATCGGTTGAATCCTTCAGCCGGGCATAGGCGAAATCCAAGCTCAGCATCTTCAGGAGCATGTCGAGCGAGGCACTGACAATCTGGGAAGGTTTTCCGCCGCTCCAGATGGCGGGAAGCGCTTGGACGCTGATCAGGTTGTTGATACAGGCTTTGAGGCGCTTAATCTCATCAACCGCCTCCTCCACCTTCGCTTCCATCGCCAGTTTAATCAGGCCGCTGCTTTAGTCTGCGGCGCATGGCGTTCGCGCAGTTCCTTTAAAAATTCATCCGGTGGGACAAAGAACGGGTTCTCCTGGATGATACCGCCGATTAAAACCATCGGGTGCGTCCGCAGGATATCCATCACGATATCCCCTCCAAACTTCGTTAGGTCATAAACGCAGATGACGGCGTCTTTATAGCGAGGCCAGATATAGTTGACCCTTGCCTCATACTCGACCAGGTCATCGACACCCGGTTGCTTTTCCAAAGCCCATTCCACATGCGCGACCATGCGAGTCATCGGAAATCCCTGCTTACCGCCGCCCTCAACTATCTCCTCCTGGATTAGCGCAAGCATTCGATCCTTATCGAAACGGCCGTCGCGCAGATACACGTCATTCCAGCCACGCAGGTCGAACTGGCCGCTGTGTTCCGTCGCGTCCACGTCGATTCCCGCCGACGTTAACCGCCGCCGATGTTCGTTACACAACTTGGGATCGACGACATGGAAAGCCTTATGGCCGCACTCAAATCCGTCTTTGATGAAGGGAAGCACGACGCGATATTCCTCCTCAGCCGAATGAAAGAAGGCACAGATGTGGCGTTGTGCGCCAAGGTCTGAGCCGGCAAATCGAATCGGTTGGTTGGTGCGAGATTTAGTGTTGTCTTCGGTCGCGTTCATAGGGGTTTTGCTTTCTTGGTTGGAGTTTCAGGTCGTAGAAAATCCGCTGTTCGTTCAGACAGGTGGCGGGTTTGGCGGAAAAACCAACCAATGAATACCCGGACACTGCACCTGGGATGGTTGGTTGCGACGTTACCTCCCCGAAACTGTCTGTTCCGAAGCCAGCTAAGAATTCATCGAGCGATCTGGAGCTGGGTTTCATACAAGCTGCCGTTTTCAGGCTGCGTGTGATTTGGGTTAACTCCAAACTCTAACAAGCCTTCGTCCTCTTGGCCACAGTTACATTTCCCGTCAAAAGCGGTGGTGAAAGATTTCGTCCATCATTGCGCTAAAAAATAGAACTATGGCTATAATTTTCGTAAAAATACGGGGACGCGAGAAAGCTAACCACTCAGGCACCGTTAGCCGTATTTCATCGCGAATGGCTCGCGCTGGCGATTATCACCGCAAAATGGAGCCTGAGACGCGTAGTCGAAAAGCGTCATAACACAAGCCAGCGACGATATTCATCCAATCCATACGAATGCGGTAGCGCTTGCCTTGCTTGAGGTGAAATAAGACCTCGAGGCCGCGCTGCGCCGCCGGTCCCGCAAGGGATCGGAACTGAATCGCACGATCTCCGTACGAGATCGACCAGATTTTAGTCAGTGTGAAGAGTGGCTAACCTAATTGCCGTGGCCTGTGCTGTCTTTCACATGCCGAGGAGTCAGAAAGTTGTCGGTGACAAAGTCAGCTACTTCCCGCCCCACCTGTTGCCCCGCCGTCAGGTCGAACCGGAAATGTTGTCCAGCGAAGATACGGCTTAAGGTGGCTTCTTCGGCCGCGGCCGAAAGACTGGTGAAAGAGCGTTCGACTCCCGGTAAAACCTCTGAAGTGACGTTGAACTCGAAATCATCCTGCCCGAAAAAGAAAATCAATACCTCCGCGCCGGCGGCGCTTATGGCAGCATGAGCCCCCGGATATGAGGGGTCGGGAGCAGTTTTGCCAGCTTGCGGAAGCCAATTTGAATCCGCAGTTGTCTGAGGGTTGTTGTCACTGTCGGCCGCGCGGATGGCGGTCACTGGTCGCCACAAGTTGTAAGTGTATTTTGCGTCGTAAAAAGCAATCACGCCGTCGGCAAGGGCCAGATTCAGCAGAGCGAAAAGCCGCGCACTCTCTGCAGTCGTTAGGGCATGGTCCAGCGCTGCCGTCTGCGCGATCTCATTCCAGTAGTTCTGGATGGCTCCATTCCAAAACCGGCCAGTCAGTGCCTGGTCCGCAGTGGCGGTCATGCTATTGGCGATGCCCAGAGATTTAATTTCGTTGAAGTCGAGGGTGTAGGTACCGCTGGTCAACGAAGGAGGAGGACCGGGACGAAACTGATTTGCATCGTTTAGAGTGAATGGCGTGACACGAGACCAATGTGTGAATTGCGGTTGTGGCGGAAAATTGGGCGGCGTGGACTGGTAATCGCCGGGCGCGCTTCCGAACACATACGGAATCGGCTGAGCATTGGCTCCGTCGTTGCTCCGCAAAGTGAGGATACGATCCGCTACGGTGCGGCCTACGACCGCGCCCCGATCCCTGTCCTTTCCGGCCGGGATTTGAGCTAACGACTGTTGGAGGTCGGTATCGAGCGTGCTCTGGAACGCCGGATACAATGCTATCAATACTTCGTGTGCGGCAGTGGCTGCGGCAGAGTCCTCGGAAGTGTGTCGCGGCACGCCGTTAAGAAGGACAAGGTAAGGTTCGTTAGTCCTTTCGATGGCGTTAACCGCGTCATAGATTGCGGCATGCATCAGGGCAAAGCTGCGGGTGGGATGAATAGTTGCGGGCTGTGCACCGGGCGTACGAACGATCTCCAGAAGTATTCTGTTCCACTGTAAGACCGGATTCAGGGTAGAGGCTGTAGGAGCTACTATCGGTGGATGGTTGCGATCAGTTTGCGCCGCGGGAGAATTTGGAACCTGCGCGGCCAAACCAGTGCATAGCAGAGCAAGAGTAGTTAAGATCTTTGTCATAGTTATTTCCCATTGCCGGTTTATGCGAGAAGAACGGGACCGTTCTTATGATCGGCTGCTAATAGGTATATTCCCTGCATCGACCTCTCGCACCTGTCCAAACTCGGAATCGCAGAAAAAATTCCCGAAAACTCGGCACAAATTTACGACTCGGCAGCGTTCGGTCTGAAAATAGTCCAAAAATCATCTGGCACTTTTCGCGACAAGGAAGACGGCCGCATCAACGTGATGGTGAAGCGGTAAACTCACTCTTCGCGGGCGAGCTTGTTGTCCATCCCACCGCACAGGGTTAAACTGCATTGACTAACCAACTGCTGGAGTTGCACCTGTTTTCGACCTTGAACAGAACCGACCCGTTGAGCTTGCAGCGTCTCGCCAGCAGGCCGAATCATTCTCCGCCTCTTACTCGATGAAAATCATCATCACCGGAGGTACTGGCTTAATCGGTCGAGAGTTAACTCAAACACTCACGCGCGACGGACATCAACTGACAAGCCTGGTCCGCGACGTGAAGTCGCCATCAAGTCATGGCGGGACATTTCTGAAATGGAATGTTGAGCGCGCGCAGATTGAAGACACGCTAAAGCTCGATAACCACGACGCGGTGATTCATCTGGCGGGTCAGAGCGTTGCCGAAGGACGCTGGACAGAGGAGAGAAAGCGCCGCATCCGCGACAGCCGTTTGAAAGGAACGCGCCTTCTGATCGAAACGCTCGCCGGTCTGAATCATCCGCCGCAAATTTTCCTCTCCGCATCAGCGATCGGATTTTATGGCACGGATCGCGGCGAGGAAATATTGACGGAAGAGAGCAGGCCGGGCGGCGGGTTTCTGGCAGGTGTGTGTCGCGACTGGGAAGCGGAGGCGGTTCGAGCAAAAGATTTTGGCGCCCGGGTAGTTTTGTTACGAACCGGCATCGTCCTGAGCACGAGTGGAGGTGCGCTTGGAAAAATGCTTCCCGTTTTCAAGATGGGGTTGGGCGGAAAGCTGGGCGGTGCCAAACAGTTTATGAGCTGGATTGCATTGATGGATGAGATTGGAGCCATCCGGTTCGCACTTGAAAATGAAACGGTGCGCGATGCCATTAACCTGACCGCGCCGTATCCGGTGACTAATGCAGAATTTACCGAAACAATGGGGCGAGTCTTGTCGCGTCCAACTTTTCTACGTGTGCCGGCGCCGGTGCTGCGTCTGGCATTAGGCGAAATGGGCGCAACCATACTGGGTAGCCTGCGCGTTCTGCCGAAACGGCTTGAAACTGCCGGGTATCAGTTCCAGTTCGCCGAACTTGAGAATGCTTTGCGTGCACTGAATCTTAGAGGCGGAGAATAAAGGCCGCCTTCACAAGTGCGGAATGCGGAGTGCGGAGTGCGGAACAGGTGAACCCCAATCAACCCAGCCGGATGGGTGATCCGGCGCTGTGACTTCCTTGGGGCGGGAGGAAAGTTTCTGGCGACGAAGTGAGGGTGCGCTAAACTGGTATCACAGACATGAACAAGAGATTCCTCTTCGTGTTGTTAAGTTTGATTGCACTCGGCAGGATGCAGGGAGTGGGTTCACCGACGCAGCAGCCGCAGGTGGGCCAGCCCGCGCCCAACTTTACGTTGCCCAGCGCAGAGGGCGGGCCGGTGAGTCTGAAGGACTACAAAGGCAAATGGGTGGTGCTGTATTTTTACCCGAAGGATTTTACCAGCGGCTGCACCCTCGAGGCGCGCAACTTCGAACGCGACCTGACGAAATATCAGAGCGAAGGCGCCATCATTCTCGGCGTCAGCGCTGACACGGCGCAATCGCACAAGGAGTTTTGTACAAAGGAAGGACTGAACTTCAAGCTGCTGGCGGACCCCGAACTAAAAACCATCGTGCAGTACGGATCGGCCATGCAATACAACGGCGCGAAGATGGCGGCGCGAAATACGTTCCTGATTAATCCGGAAGGGAAAATCGCAAGGGTCTATACGGGAGTGAATCCGGCCGTGCACAGTGAAGAAGTCCTCAGGGATTTGGCGGTGCTAAAAAATAGCTGACGGTCCGAGGTGCGAGCGCACGGGCGTTGAACTGGCGGTGGCGCTGAAAAACGCGCCAGGATACAATTCTGAATCTATTTGGCGGGTTTGATGTATCCTATGAGTAGCAGAGGCATCATTTGATCCACGATTTTCGCTTCGCGTTCCGGCAGCTCATCAAGGCGCCCGGCTTCACTATCGCGGCCGTACTCGTGCTGGCGCTTGGGATCGGCGCGAATACCGCCGTGTTTAGCCTGGTGAATGCGCTTTTTTTCGCCTCGCCGCATTACGCCAACCCACACGAAATGTTGCAGGTCTTTTCCCAGGACAGGAAAGATCCGAAAAAGTTTCGCGGTTTTTCTTATCCGACATATCGCGATATCCGCGAGCAGAGCACTGTCTTCAGCGACATAATGGCTTTCAATCTCGCATTGATCGGTGTCGGCCAGAAGGGCGATGCGCGCCGCGCGTTCGCCGCCATCGTGAGCTCGAACTATTTCTCCGTCCTCGGTGTATCGCTGGCGCGAGGCCGCGCATTTCTACCGGAAGAGGAAACACACAACACGCCGGTTGCGATCGTCAGTTACGGTTACTGGCAGAAGCATAACCTCGATCCAAACGTGCTCGGCTCGCAGTTCCTAATTAATGGCCGGACGTTCACGATCGTTGGAATCACCCCGAAAGGGTTCTCCGGCACGATGCAGATTTTGTCGCCGGAGGTTTGGTTGCCGATGAGTGTCTACGACCAGGTAGCAAACGATTTTGGGTCGAAGGACAAAACCACCATGGACGATCGCAACGGCACGCAGTTGCGCGTGATGGGCCGGCTTAAACCCGGAATGACTGCGGCCGCAGCCAAGCCTGCGCTCGAAGGGCTCGGGGCCAATTTGGAAAAAGCCTATCCGGTGGAGCAAAAGGACCAGATTTTCATCGCGGCCCCGGTGCCTCGGAACTCGGTGGGCGCCGGCCCGTCGCCCGATCGCGCGCTGAAATCCATCGCGCCCCTCCTGCTCGGGATGGCAATAGTGGTCCTGCTGGTAGCGTGTCTTAACCTCGCGAACATGCTGCTTGCGCGCGGGACAGCGCGTCGCAAGGAAATCGCGATCCGTCTGGCGCTCGGCGGCAGCCGCTGGCGGATCGTGCGCCAGCTTCTGAGCGAAGGTTTTGTGCTGGCGCTGCTGGGCGGCTTTGGAGGATTGGTTCTCGGACTCTGGTCGTCGGATCTGCTGGTTGGCTCGATGCGCAAACTCATGCCGCTTGACGTTGTGTGGTCGAGCGGAGCGAATCCGGCAATTTTGGCGGCGACGTTTGGCTTTTGCCTTCTAGGAACGCTCACGTTTGCGCTCGGGCCAGCGTTGAAGATTTCCCGCTGCGCGCTGGTGATCGATCTGAAGGAGCACGCCGGGGAAGATGTGGTGCGCCGTCGCTGGAAATTCCTACCGCGTCATCCGCTCGTGGTGGTGCAAATCGCGTTCTCGCTCGCGCTGCTTACCGCTGCCGCTTTGTTTGTTCGAGGCGCGGGCAAAGCGGCCTCCGTCGATACTGGGTTGAGGCCGGGCGCGAGTTACCTGCTCGAAGTCGATGCGAGCCTGGCCGGTTACGAACAGAAACGTGCGCAGGAACTTTATCAGAACTTGAGCACGAGACTGGCGGCGCTTCCGGGCGTCGAGCACGTGACCATTTCTGCAACGGTTCCGTTCGGGATGATCTCGTCAGAAAAGAATGTCCAACGCGCCGGGGTCCATCCCGGTCTTGATGCCAAACCGGCCACAGCGGGCGAAGGTCTCGCTTTCAAGGCGGCCTGGAACAGCGTGGGCGCAGATTATTTTTCGACTGTGGGATTGCCGGTGCTGCGTGGCCGCGCGTTTACAGAAACTGAAGCGACACGCCCTGGTCCGAAGGTAGCCATCATTGATGAGCCTCTGGCCAAAAAACTTTGGCCAAACGGCGACGCGCTTGGACAACGCGTTCAGTACGCAGACGAAAATACGGCAAAGCGTGGCGGAGGCGACACCCGTGGAAATCGCGCCGATCTGAACCCAGGGGAGAAGCAGGAAGAGACGATCGAAATAGTCGGGATCGTGCCTGTAACCCGCCACGACCTTTTTGCCAACGAAGAGCCGGACGGCTCTATCTACTTGCCCTTCGCCCGCGGATTCCAAAGCGACGTTTCCTTTTTTGTTCGATTTCGTTCCCTCAGTTCCGCTAACGAAACAAGTGATTTGCTGCGGCGCACTGTGCGCGATGTCGATCCCTCCATCCCGATCATTTCCCTGCAAACTTTTGCCCAGTATCTTGATTCCAATCTGGACCTTTGGCTCGTTCGCGCCGGCGCCGCCTTGTTCTCCATTTTTGGCGGAGTTGCGCTTGGTCTTGCCGTCGTCGGTCTCTATGGGGTCAAAGCTTACTCCGTCGCGAGACGGACCCGCGAGATCGGGATTCGCATGGCGCTGGGCGCACAGCCTGCGATGGTGCTGCGATTGATCATGCGTGAGGGCTCGATCATGCTTTTGAGTGGTCTCGCTCTCGGTCTTCTGCTCGCTGCCGCGACCGGAAAAATACTCAGCGGAATGTTGTATGGAATCGGAGCGTTCGATCCCCCGGCTTTCGCCGGTGCGTTGACGGTTCTGGCAGTGGCGACGCTATTCGCGACCTGGTTGCCAGCTCGACGCGCAACTCGCGTCGATCCGATGGTCGCGTTGCGGACGGAATAACGCCGGAGGAGAGGTCGGGGTCCGAGCTCGATCTCTGAAGCTCGGTAGAATCCGGGCTGTTGCCCCCAAAAGAACGCCATGAGGCAAAAAAATCAAAAATAAAGCTTGCCAGTGAGGCAGTGATATAGTTAGGTATATCACCATATGAGGCTCGGTGGAATACAGGATGGACAGTGAGTGGAACGATGGTCAGCCGATTTATCGACAGCTCCGGGATCGTGTTGTTGTCATGATTCTGGACGGCGTCCTCAACGAAGGCGATCCGCTGCCGTCCGTGCGCAATGTCGCGGCCGACTTCCGGGTCAATCCGCTCACCGTTCTCAAGGCCTATCAACAACTCGTCGGCGAGGAATTGGTCGAGACCAGGCGCGGCCTTGGCATGTTCGTCAAAGCTGGCGCGCGAGACCTGCTACTCAAGGCCGAGCGCCAGAAGTTTTTGACCGACCGATGGCCCGGAATCGCCGCTACCATTCAGCGGCTCGGAATCACGCCCAAAGAACTGCTGCGTGCTGCTGCCAAGGGGAGTGCCGCTGAGGACAGCGGCCGCTACAGCAAGCCTCCAGAGAAGAAAAAGGAGCAATAACGTCATGGCAACGATAGAAGCACGCAATCTTCGCAAAACGTTCGGCACAACCATCGCGCTCGACGGCATCAATCTGCGTCTCGATGAGGGCCGGATCCTGGGAATCATCGGTCCGAACGGCGCAGGCAAGACTACGGCGCTCAACGCAATTCTCGGGCTTACCTCCTATGAAGGACAGTTAAGTGTCCTGGGGCGCGATCCCTGGTCCGCGCGGGACCAGCTCATGTGCGATGTCTCCTTCATTGCCGATGTGGCCGTGTTGCCGCGCTGGATCCGGGTCACGCAGTTGCTCGATTACGTCGCCGGTGTGCATCCAAAGTTCGATCGGGCAAAAGCGGAAGGTTTTCTGGCCAAGACCACGATCAAGCAAATAAGCAAGGTGAGGCAGTTGTCGAAAGGGATGGTGGCCCAGCTCCATCTGGCGTTGGTCATGGCAATTGACGCAAAATTGCTGGTGCTGGACGAGCCGACGCTTGGCCTCGACATCCTTTACCGGAAACAATTCTACGATTCGCTGCTGAACGATTACTTCGATCGCAGCCGCACCATCGTGGTGACAACGCATCAGGTGGAAGAAATCCAGGATGTCCTGACCGATCTCATGTTCATCGACCGTGGACGCATCGTCCTCGAATGCAGCATGGAAGAATTCGATTCGCGCTATCTGGAAGTGATGGTGAATCCCGAGTGCCTCGATGCAGCACGAGCGCTGAAGCCGATTTACGAGCGGCCCGTGTTCGGGCGGAGCGTGATGCTGTTCGAGAATGTCGATCGCGACCAGGTCGACGCGCTCGGTGAAGTGCGCAGGCCAAGCATCGCGGATTTGTTCGTGGCGGTGCTGGGGCGGGATAGCACGGAGCAGGGAGCGGGGAAATCGGCTGTTAGAAATCAGAGATCCGAAATCCACAGCCCGCAGTCGGAGGTCGAAGAGACTAAATGAATACGATGCCAGGAGCTGAATCGCAGACTGTCCAATCCGGGCTCAGCGACCCCGGCTACAAAACTCGACCTTTCATTTGGTCGGTGCGGCGAGAGATATGGGAGAACCGCTCTCTATATATAGTACCGCTGATCGTGGCTGTGGTTCAGGTGTTCGGTTTCGCCATCACGACCATTGGTCTGGCCGAACGCAGGCGGGCCGTCTTGCTGCTTGACGAGGCGCACCAGCGGGCGGCGATCGAGCAGCCGTACGACCTCGTGGCGGCGATGATGATCTTTATCGCGTTCATCGTGGGCGTGTTTTATTGCCTCGACGCGCTTCACGGTGAACGCCGGGATCGCAGCATCCTTTTCTGGAAATCGCTGCCGGTTTCGGATCTCACAAGTGTGCTATCCAAGGCGACCATTCCGCTGGTGGTTCTACCGTTGATTGCTCTGGCGATCATCGTTTGCGTGCAGCTGGTCATGGTGCTGGAGACCGGTGTGGTTCTCATCTTCCACGGGATGAACCCGGCTACGACGTGGGTCGTTCCCTTCTTTCAAGACTGGTTGATATTGCTCTACGCTCTGGTCGCGCTGGCTCTCTGGCACGCGCCGATATACGGCTGGTTGCTGCTGGTTTCGGGCTGGGTCCGGCGCGCCGCATTTCTTTGGGCGGTGTTACCACTCCTCGCGATCGGCATCTTTGAACGGATTACCTTCGGTACTTCGTATTTCGGCGCGTTCGTGAAAAACCGTTTGATCGGATTCGGCCCGGGCGCTTTCGATTTTCACGGCCAGGCTCATCCCACGATCAATTCGCTCGCCCAAATGACTCCGGGAAGATACCTGAACAGCCCCGACCTCTGGATCGGGCTGGTAGTCGCGATCGCATTTCTCGCGGCAGCAGTCCGGTTACGCCGCTATCGCGGACCGCTCTAGTTTCATAGAACCATTGAAAAGGAGACAGACAAATGAACGCGATCAAGAAACAAGCAAGAATTGCGGGGGTACTTTATTTGTCGGCCAGCATATTCGCTCCGTTTGCACTCATCTACGTGCCCGGCAAGCTGGTCGTCCTGGGAGACGCAACTGCGACCGCGAATAACGTTCGCGCTTCTGAGACGCTTCTCCGGCTCGGCATCGGAAGCGATCTGATTGGCTCGATCATTTTTATTTTTGTGGTTCTGGCCCTCTACCGGTTGTTCAAACCGGTGAGCGAGGGCCACGCCGTGGCGATGGCGACACTGCTATTAATCTCCATGCCGATCTCGTTTTTCAGCGTAATCAACGAACTTGCTGCGCTGATTGTGGTTAACAGCGGCAATTCTCTCGGAGGATTTGATCAACATCAGCTCGATAGCTTGACCTACTTATTCTTTCGTTTGCGCGGCCAGGGAATCCTCATCGCTCAAATCTTTTGGGGGCTTTGGCTGTTTCCGTTCGGAATTCTGGTCATTCGATCCGGTTTCATTCCTCGCTTCATAGGCTACTTGCTATTTATTGCCGGCTGCGGCTACGTGGCCGATTCCTTCACCATATTGCTTCTTCCGGCCTATCGGCAGTTTGTCGATCAGGTCGCCGGGATTCTCGAGGTCGCGGAACTGTCGATAATCCTCTGGCTCTTGATCTGGGGTGCGAGGCCGCAACCGGTCAGTTCAGATCTTCAGCCTGCCGCAATCGCGCGCACATAGACCAGACAAGCAAATCAATGGAAACACCGGATGCATGAGTGCAGGCGCAAACATCCCCGTTCAACAGCGTTCGCCACGAGTTGAGGCGAGACTTGCTGGTGTTTTTTATTTGCTCAATATCGCGACGATATTTTTGGCGATATTGTTTTTTCGCGGCCTTTTTGTTTCGGGCGATCTCGCCGCCACGGCAACAAATCTCGCGGCGCATTCGATCCTGTTCCGGCTCGGTTTTGCATCGGAGATGATCTCCACCGCCTGCTCGGTTTGTGTGGCGGCGTTCCTTTACGAATTGTTCAAGCCCGTCGATAGCAATCTTTTTTTACTTGCGGCTTTTTTTCGCCTGCTCGCCTGTGCAACGGCCGCCATGAGTTACATGTTCCAGGTTGCGCCTTTCCAGCTCGCCCGACACGGGCCGAGCTTTATCGCGCTGAAGCTTGATACGCTACAGGCGCTGTCGGCCTTGGTCTCCGCCTTTCATGCCCATACGTCGAACATCTTGCTCGTATTTTTCGGGTTCCATTTCATGCTTGTCGGTTACCTCATTCTGAGGTCACGAACAGTGCCTCGCGTGCTCGGCCTACTCGTCATCAGTGCGGGCTTTGGAGCGCTCATTTTTTTGGCGCCGCCAATCGGAACATCTCTCTTTCCTTACTTCGCAGGTCTGGGGCTCATGGCTGAATTGTCTCTCACTGCCTGGCTATTATTTGGCTCGGGAGACCCGCTTGGCCGCTACTTGTAAGCCGATGAAGATAAAGCGCATTCTGAAATGGAGCAGCGGACTGATTTTACTCGCGTTGGTTGGGTGGGCCTTCACCGCCTACTGGACTTCTACCAACGAATGCGATCGCAAAACCGTGCTTACCCATCCAATAAAAGCAATTCGTTACTGCGAATACGGTTCGCCTGACGATGTTCTAAAACTTGTAAAAGTCGAAAAGCCGGTCCCCAACGACAATCAGATTCTCGTCCGTGTTCGGGCCGTTTCCCTCAGATTTTTCGACGGGGGCATGCTGCAAGGCGGTGTCGGTAGGCTCATCTTCGGACTTCGTAAGCCGAGAAACACTTGCCCGGGATCTGACTTCTCCGGGACGGTTGAAGCGGTTGGCAGGAACGTGACCGAGTTTAAGCCGGGCGAGGAAGTTTTTGGAGTAAGGGCAGGCGCTCTCGCCCAATACATTTGCGTCAGGCGTGACGGAGCGGTGGTTTCCAAGCCGAGCAATCTCAGTTTCGAACAAGCTGCGTCGGTCCCTACCGCACTTGTTGCTTTGCAAGGTCTGCGCGACACAGGCCATGTCAAAGCAGGGCACAAGGTCCTGATCAATGGTGCCTCCGGAGGCGTCGGGACATTTGCCGTGCAGATCGCCAAGGCATTTGGCGCGGAGGTCGCGGGCGTTTGCAGCACGAACAACATCGACCTGGTCCGATCGATCGGCGCCGATCGCGCGATTGACTACACGAAAGAGGACTACACAAAAAGCGGGGAGCGTTACGATGTGATCTACGATCTCGTGAACAACCATTCTTTTGCGGAACGCCGCCGCGTCCTCAAGCCGGGCGGCATCTGCGTGTTGGCCGGGATAGGGGGTTCAGGGATGCACGAAGATACCTTGTCCCGGGTAGTCAGGGTATTCACCGCCTCATTTCATTCGAAGTTCACGGACGAAAAGTTTGTCACCTTTGGGGTTAGCTTTAACACGAAAGACCTCGGCATTCTTCGTGATTTAACAGAAAGCGGAAAGGTCGTGCCCGCCGTCACGAAGACCTATCCGCTTACTGAAAGCGCCGCCGCCTACAAATATCTCGCAACCGGGCACGCGCGCGGAAAAATCGTGATAGCTGTGGAGTAACTCTATGAAAGTGAAACGCGTATTAAAATGGTCCGCCGGCGTAATTTTCCTGGCGCTCGTGGCGTGGTTGTTCATCGCTTACTGGACATCGACTAACGAGTGCTTTCGCAACGCCGGGTCTGTGAAGAATCCCATGAAAGCGATTGTTCATTGCGAGTACGGTTCACCGGACGTTCTCAAACTGGAAGACGTTGAAAAACCGGTCCCGACTGACAATCAACTGCTGGTTAGAGTTCGCGCGGCTTCCATAAATCCGCTCGACCTCACCATCCGGGGTCCGTGGCTCTTGCGCCCGCTTTCCGGACTGCGCAAACCAAAAGAAACTCGGTCAGGTGTCGACTACGCGGGCGTAGTGGAAGCAGTCGGCAAAAACGTCACCAGCTTCAAAACGGGCGACGAAGTTTTCGGCGGCAAAACCGGCGCTCTCGCCGAGTATATCTGCGTATTGGCCGATCGCTCAGTCGTGCTGAAGCCGGCCAACATGACATTTGAGCAAGCGGCGGCAGTTCCGGTGGCGGCAATTACCGCGCTGCAGGGTCTTCGCGACAAAGGAAAAATTCAGGCGGGGCAAAAGGTGCTGGTCAACGGCGCTTCTGGTGGGGTTGGCACATTCGCGGTACAAATTGCGAAGTCGTTCGGCACCGAGGTGACCGGCGTGTGCAGCACGCGCAATGTCGATCTTGTCCGATCAATCGGCGCCGACCACGTCATCGACTATACCAGGGAAGATTTCACCAAGAGTGATCAACGCTACGATTTGATCTTCGATCTCGTCGGGAACCATTCGTTCTCCCAGCGCCGGCGCATTTTGAATCAAAACGGCATCTGCGTCATGGCCGGAGTTGGCGGAGCAGGATGGCACGACGGGATTGTGATGCGTTTGGTCGGCGAGTTGAATGCATATGTGCGGTCACGGTTCGGTAGTCAAAAGTTCGTCGCCTACATTGCACAATTCAACAAAAAGGACATGACGTTCCTGGCCGATCTAATGCAGTCCGGAAAGATAACGCCGGTCATCGACCGGACCTACAAATTTAACCAGACGGCCGATGCTCTCGGATACCTGGAACAAGGACACGCTCGGGGAAAGGTCGTGATCAACTTGGACTGACCCTGACCACTGGCAGAAAATTACATGACAAGTAGTACGATGCTCCGCCAATGATCAACCGGCTCATACTACTCAAACATTCGTCAGGCTTATGAAAATGAAACGTGTTTTGAAAGGTATCTTGAAGTGGACTTCAGTCGCAATTTTACTGGCGTTATTCGTGGGCATAATCGCCCTGTTTGTCGCCTATTGGAGGTCGACGAACGACTGCGGCCGCGCTGTTGTGCCAAAGAATCCGATGAAAGCTATTGTTTATTGCGACTACGGTTTAGGCAATCTCAGGCTGGAGAACGTTGAAAAGCCGGTTCCGAACGACGATCAGATCCTGGTAAAAGTTCGTGCAGCTTCGGTTAACCCGTATGATTGGCACTTCGTCGAAGGCACGCCCAAAATCATGCGTGCAATGGGGGTGGGCCTGCGCAAGCCAAAGGATACCCGCCTGGGCGTTGATTTCGCGGGCACGGTTGAAGCGGTAGGCAAAAATGTCACGCAGTTCAAGGCCGGTGATGACGTTTTCGGCGGAAGAGGAGGGGCCTTCGCCGAGTATGTTTGTCCACGAGCCAATCGCGCCGTCGCGATCAAGCCGGCAAACATCACCTTCGAGCAAGCGGCTTCGGTTAACATTGCGGGCATCACGGCTTTGCAAGGCATTCGTGACAAAGGAAAGGTCCAGCCCGGTCAGAAAGTCTTAATCAACGGTGCCTCGGGAGGTGTGGGAACGTTTGCGGTGCAAATAGCAAAATCTTTCGGTGCAGAGGTGACGGGTGTCTGCAGTACGAGGAATGTGGATTTGGTCCGATCGCTCGGCGCAGATCACGTCATTGATTACACGAAAGAGGATTTCAGCAAAGGCGAGCAACGTTATGACGTTATTCTCGACAACGTGGGAACGCAGCCGTTATCAGGATTCAGGCGGATTTTAACGCCCAAGGGAATTTTTGTCATGATCGGCGGCGGCGGACCGAACGACAGTGGATGGATCGGTCCGTTCGGGCGTGTGATTAAGACGATGGTCTTGTCACCATTTACGGGCCAGAAAATGGGCATGATGATGGCAGATGCGAACCATAACGACCTGACCATCCTGGCCGAGATGATGGAGGCCGGGAAAATGAAACCGGTCATCGATCGGACTTACAAGTTGAGTGAAGTTCCTGAGGCGATCCGGTATGTCGAACAAGGGCACGCCCGAGGAAAAGTGGTAATCACCGTGGAGTAACAGATTGCATTATGATCGCGGTGCGCGAGCCACCTAAGTCGCTTTTTGAGAGCGGCGGTTTTTTCGACGAGTTGCAGCGTCGAAGAGTTTATCGCGTCGCGGCCGCCTACATCATTGCGGCAGGATTCATTATTCAGATGGGATCGGCAATTTTGCCGGCCTGGGAATTGCCGAATTGGACATTCCGCCTGGTGGTGGTGCTCTTGCTGATTGGATTTCCCATCGCCTTGACTCTGGCTTGGGCCTTCGACGTAACTCCGGAAGGCATTCGAGCGACCAAAGGGACTCCGGCCGAAACGCACCTTCGCCGTAATATGATCATCCTTGTCGCAGCCGGCGTGATCGTTTCCGCAGCGGCGGGGTTTTTCCTATTGCCGCGGGCCTCCGCCCCGAACCTGGGCAAGTCAATCGCAGTACTCCCCTTCGAGAATCTGAGCGGCGATCCGGACAACGCCTATTTCACTGACGGTATCCAGGACGACATTCTGACAAACCTCTCGAAAGTCGGCGATTTAAAGGTGATTTCGCGGACCTCGGTCATGTCGTATCGCGGCAGCGGGACGCGCAATGTTCGTGATATTGGAAAAGCCCTCGGCGTGACCACGCTGCTGGAAGGCAGTGTTCGTCGCATCGGCAATCGTGTGCGGGTGAACGTGCAGCTGATCAACGCCGATAACGACGAGCACATCTGGGCGGAGGATTACGACCGCGAATTAACCGACGTATTCGCCATTCAAACCGATCTTGCCCAAAAAATTGTTTACACGTTGCAGGCCAAGCTTTCACCGAATGAAAAAGCGCGACTCGATCGCCGGCCGACACAAGATCCAAACGCCTATCTCCTTTTCGTCCAGGCCCACGATTACGCAGACCAGACAGACCTGTTTCACGATGCCTCGTTAAAGGCCGAGCCGCTTTTCGAAGAAGCGATCAAGCTCGATCCGAACTTCTCCCTTGCCTATGCCGGGCTCTCGATGGTGGAGAGCTGGGCCTATCATAGCTTCGACCCACTACCGGCGCGGCGGGAGAAAGCGCGTCGTAACGCTGACAAGGCTTTACAATTGCAGCCGGATCTTCCGGAAGGACATCTCGCACTCGGTTTTTCTTATTATTACGGCGACCGCGATTACGAGCGTGCACTGAGCGAGTTTGAAATCGCCAAGCGCGGTCTGCCAAACGAAGCCCAGGCTTACATGGCTATCGGCGCCATTCAGCGACGTCAGGGCAAGTGGACCGAATCAACGCAGAATTTGGAAAAAGCCGCCGCGCTGGATCCGAAGAACATGAGCATCCTCTGTAATCTCGGCTACAGTTACATGGCTCAGCGCAATTTCGAAGCAGCTGATAAAATTTTCGATCGCGCAGTTGCGGTAGACCCGCAGTCGTTCCTGGCGGCTGGAATGAAAGCAGCCGTGGCGGTCCAAAGAACAGGCGACCTTAGCGAAGTCGAAAAACAATTTTCTTCGGTCCCGCCTCAAGCCGATCCGGGTGGCTTAATCACCTGGATGCGGGTGGGGATTCTGACACTGGAACGGAAATTTCCCGAGGCCCTGCAGGTGGCACAACAATTTCGGGGCGAAACCCTGGCAACCGCCACCACTGCACCTTGTCCAAAGGCTTTTCTTGAGGGAACGCTTTATCAGTATCAGGGCGAGAAGGAGAAAGCGCGAATCGCCTTAGAGCAGGCGCGCACCATAGCCGATAAACTCGTGCGCGAAGCGCCTCAAGATGCCACTCGACACGGACAGCTGGGTCTTGTGCTTGCGGCTCTGGGTCAAAAAGAAGAGGCAATCAGGGAAGGCAAACGTGCCGTCGAATTGTTGCCGGAATCCCAAGACGCCTTTGATGGTCCACAAGGTACCACCGCGCTGGCCCAGATTTATACCTTAACCGGCGAGTTCGACCAAGCATTTCGCCTGCTCGATCATCTCCTGGAGGTCCCAAACGGCCTCGCTGTCCCAATGCTCAAGCTCGACCCGATCTGGGATCCATTACGCACAGACCCACGCTTCCAAGCTTTAATTGAAAAGTACAGTCCGAAGAGCTAGCTGCTCCCGCTTGCTCAAGGGAGTGAAAGAGCGACCTGCTGTTGGCCGTTTCCATGACTCTCCAACAATGAGGCCGAGTTTGTTCGCCTCGAGCTATTCGTATCTCAGAGCGAGAAGGGGATCGATACGCATGGCGCGTCGGGCCGGGATGTAACAGGCAAGCATAGCAACGCCCAGAAGAAGAACGGCAACACCGGCAAACGTCACGGGATCGGTCGGGGCCACTCCGTAAAGTAAACCGGTCATCAAGTGGGACACGATCAACGCACCAATCAGCCCGACGCCGGCCCCGGCAATTGCGAGCCCGAGTCCCTGGCGCAGTACCAGCTGCATGATGTTCGTGTTTTGCGCCCCCAGCGCCAGGCGAATACCAATTTCGTGGGTACGCTCACTAACAATATAGGAAATCACTCCGTAAATCCCCAGCGCGGCAAGAAGGAGTGCGGTGAGAGCAAACAATGCGACGATTTGCATTGAGAATCGCCTCTGGGCGAGAGAAGCGGATACAGTTTCGGTGAGCGTTTGTGCACCGAACACGGGAAGCGTCGGATCAATTGATTGCACTACCGCGCGTACTTCCTCGGGGATCGTCGCCGTATCCACATGTCCGCGGAGAAATATCGCCAAATGTTTAGCGCCCCGCTGATACAGACTGGAATAGATTTGAGGAACTCGCGCATTTTCGAGCGATTCTGTACGGGCATTTGCGACGATCCCGACAATGGTGGTCCAGGCAGTTGCCCTGCGCGATAGTTTTACCTGTTTTCCCAGAGCGTTTTGGTTGGGCCAATACGTCTGCGCCATTGCCTCATTGATTACCGCTACTAAGTCCGTCTTGTCGGTATCCGAATCGTTAAATAAACGGCCGCGCAGCAGCGTCATGCCCATTAAATGGAAGTAGCCTGGCGAAACGATCGACTCGTCGACTAAAGGAGCTTCGTTGCTTGGACGTCCTTCCAGCACCATCGGGACCGGCGGAGTTTGATTGTTCCGATCATGCCCCAATGGAAGCGCTCCGAGATCGCCAAAGGCAGTTTCTTCTACTCCGCGCAACGCTTTGCAACGGTGCAGAACTTCGCGAAAAAACGGCGACTGTTGAGAAGCCGTTGGATAGGTGTCGACCTTGGGATCATTTGGATAAGGCATCCTCGTCTTTATGGTCATCACACTCTCCGGCTTGAAGCCAAGCCGCACATTCAGCAAATCCCAGAAACTGCGCAAAAGGAGACAGGCGGCGATCATTAGCACTAAAGAAAGGGCAAACTCGGTTATCACCAGGACTCGCCGGGTCCGCGCCTGCTGGCGGGAACTGGTCGAGCCACGCGTTTCCTGTTTAAGCATGTGAACTAAATCAAGCCGCCGGGCGTGCAAGACAGGCGCCAGGCCGAAAATGGTACCCGCAAGGAGAGAGGCCCCCAGGGCGAACCCCAAAAGCCCCCAGCTGATCGATATCTCGTTGAGTCGTGGCAGATTCTCCGGGACAAGTCGCAATAGAAAATCTTTCATCGCGAAAAGAGCGGCCAGTCCGGCGGCGCCCCCGAGTAACGAGAGGAGCAAACTTTCCGTCAGCAATTGCTGCGTCAGACGGGCCTGGCCCGCGCCCAAGCTCTGACGAATGGCCATCTCTCGTCCTCGCGCGCTGGCCCGAGCAAGCAAAAGATTGGCGATATTTACACAACCGATCAGAAGGACTAATCCAACCGCGGCCAGCAACAAAATCAGCGACTGACGAACATTGCCGACCACACTCTCTTTCAGCGGCACCAAACGTATCCTCCATCCGGCTTCCGTCGGATAATCGCCAGGAAATTGTTTTTGCAAAGATGCGACAAGCGCGTCGACGCGGTTCTGCGCCGCTCCAATCGTCAGTCCTGATTTAATCCGGGCGAGAGCTGTCGGAAGATTTCGCCCGCTGCGCGGCGGGTGATCAACCAAAGGCGCCCCGTAAAAGCTCGTTGCAGCCCAAACTTCGATATTCCTTTCTCTCGACGTCGGTCCGGGGTCGTGGAATCCGGCGGGCATCACACCGACAATCTGATACAAGTCGGTGTCCAGCCGGAAGCGTTTGCCGAGAATATTCGGGTCGGCTCCAAAGATTCGCTTCCATAGTCCGTCGCTGATCACCGCTTCCTCCGTGAATCCGGGCGAATGATCCGAGGGTGGAAAGGTGCGGCCCAGTTCCGGTTTTACGCCCAGCAGCGTAAAATAATTGGGCGCAACACTCACCAGGCTGACGCGCACCGGCAGCGACGATCCGGTCAGGTTGTTATCATCATACCAAGCGGGTGAGACATAGTCGAAAATCCCGGAATGTTGAAAATCCTGCCATTCAGGCTCCGACATCCCAACATCGCGCGCGTCCAGGCCGGCAAGATCGTCCTGGATCCTAACGAGCTGCTCTGGCTCCGGAAACGGCAGTGGATGCAACAGCGTCGCATCGACTACGCTGAAGATCGCGGTCGTGGCTCCAATGCCCAACGCGATCGTCAGGATCGCGATCAGGGTAAACCCGGGAGATTTGCGCAGCGTGCGCAAGCCGTAGCGAACGTCCTGGACCAAATTCTCAATGAACAGCATCCGTCGCTCAGATCGATATTCTTCCTTGATCGCCTCTACCGCACCGAATTTCAGCACCGCTTGGCGTCGCGCCTCGGTCGGCGACATGCCGAGTCGAATATTCTCGGCCGTCTGCAGAGCAAGATGTTCCTCAATCTCGTCTCGCATGCGTTCCTCGTCTGTTTGTCTCGCCGCGGTGTTGAGGAGACGCGCGAAAAAGCGTCGCAGGGGCCTCATAGTAACTCTTCCGCTTTCACTGCGAAAAACCGCGCCACTATGGCCGAGGTTTGCTCCCAGTCCTGCGTCTCGGTTCGCAATTGTTTCCGTCCGGCCCGCGTCAACCGATAGAAGCGCGCCCGGCGATTATTCTCTGATGTGCCCCATTCCGACGCGATGGCGCCTTCCTGCTCCAGCTTTAACAGTACCGGATACAAGGTACCCTGATTGACGGCGAGCAAATCACCGCTGATCTGCTCGATACGCCGAGCGATCCCGTAACCGTGCACGGGTCCCAGGACATCCAGGGTCTTAAGGACCATCAACGCCAGCGTCCCCTGTTGAACTTCGGCTTTCGGTTTCATAGCGCTCTTATTCTGGTTTCCAACATGAAGAATGACATATCTTCTTTTGGAAAACAACAGGAACTTTAGCGGGTTTCGAATGGGCGGGACTCGAACCTACAGCCAACCCCGAAAGCCTTCGGGGTTGCTCCTATCGCGGTACCTTGGACTCTGCGTTCAAGGCAAGAATCGCGAGGCGCGGACCCTTTTCTTGCTTCAGCTGGCGCTCAAGAACGAGCGCTTCGGGCATTGAAGGCAATTCTTTGGCTGCGACAAGGACAGGTTGGAAACCGAAGCGGCGGGTGGTGTGATTGCTTCCACGTCTGTGCTGTTCGAGTCGTCTCTCGAGGTTTTCGGTGGCACCGATATAATAGCGCCGGTCGGCGTGTAAAATGTAGACCCAGGCCATAGGAAAGTTTTGGGTTGGGCGGGACTCGAACCCGCAGCCAACGCCTTAAAAGGGCGCTGCTCTACCATTGAGCTACCAACCCGCGTTGTTTTCCTTACATAGGGGATTTCTTGCTCACAACCAGCCGGAAGGCGTTCCCGGATCGCTCTTGTGTGACCGACCAGCGAAGAAAGGGTTTCTAGTCTGGTTCGCTGGTGGAAGCAAGACAGGACCCATTATCGGGAAGTGACTTCGGCAAATCTCGCAAGGAGTTTCGACAACGATCCAGCTTGAACACCCGTAGCCCCGCTTCGGCTGCTCCCTTCCAATCGCGATCCGGATCGTCACCTACATGCAACGCTTCCTCCGCCAAAAAACCGCTCATGGCCAGGGCGCGGCGATAGATTTCTGGATGCGGTTTGTCAGCGCCGAGCTGGCTCGAAATAAAGACATGATTAAAAAATTGCGCGATTCCGAGGTTTTCGAGGATCAGGTGCAGGCGCCGATCGAAATTTGAAATAACTCCAAGTTCGAAACGCGGAGCCAGTTCTATCAGCACGTCCTTGACGTCGGGATAGAGGGCCCAGACGCCCGGTTGGGCAAAGTGCCGGTAAGCCGATTCGAAGAAAATTTCCCGATCGAAGCTTTTCGGTAGCTGAGGACAATCCGCCAGCACCAGATCGAGGAGATCTCGCCACCAACCTTTATCGTCGTCGTAGCGTGCCTCGCCGATCGCCGCGCGAATTGGGGCCTGCTTCCACGCCCGCAAAAACGCGCGATCCAGCTTGTCGGGAGAAAGTTCGGCTCCTTGTTCGCGTGCAACCGCGGCGTAGTGCTCGCCCACACTCTTCGGCAGGTGAAAGAGCGTGCCAGCGGCATCGAAGAAGATGGCTTTGATCATCAGGAAATGCTTTCGTTAGATTTCGATACGCACGCCTTTTTCGTTTGTGCCCATAAAAAGAAGGCGGGCAAAGTTAATTCGGCCAAGCTAAATCACGTTCTTGTTCTTGTGCCGATCGCGCTGGTAGAAGACCCAGTTTGGTACGACATTAACCGCATGCTGCCGGTCGAGCATAATGATCCGATAAACGAGAGGATTCTCGCGATCTCCGAAGACAAGCTTGAAGGCTTTGTCCGGGAACCGTTTCAGGAAATAGCTCGCCGCACCGGTTTAGACGTCGATACCGTAATGTCACGAATCGCATCAATGTTGCAGGCGGGGACGGTGCGGCGGGTGCGTCAAACCTTGTTGGCGACGAATCTGGCCAAGGGTGCGTTAGTGGCCTGGAAGCTTCCGGAGACCAAAATCGAGACTGCTTTCGAGCAGATGTTCCGGACGGATCCTTTTTCAGGACACGTCGTTCTTCGATCGACCGATACCCTGAGCGCGGGCTCAGATTACAAGCTGTGGACTACAGTAAAGGTGCCGTACGGATTTTCCCTCGAGCATCACTGTGAAATCCTAGCTGCGAAAACTGGCGCGGATCGCTTTCGCATCATGCCAGCCAAGGGAATTTTTAGTCTGGGAGTCGGTCATGTCCGGCGAAGAACAATCGAACCTGGCAGTCGGGCGGATTCACCGGCGCGAATGATTGAGGTGCGAGCAGTCGAACTGGACGAAGGTGAATGGAATGTTTTGCTCGCGCTGAAACGCGAGTTCGCGCCGGACGAAATTCAGCCAACACCCTGGCGGGGGCGCGCGGCTGAGGCCGGAGTGTCGCTGGAAGAGTTTTATCGAATCGCTGAGGAGTTGAATGCACGGAAGATTATCGGTCGCTTTTCGACGTTCCTGGAACATGTCAAACCCAGCGCCGGTGGACTTCGCGTGACGCGCTTCAACGCGCTCTTTCATTGGGCGGTTCCTGCAGGGCGCGAGGTCGAGGCCGGCGGCGAGGTGGGGCGCCATCACATTCTGACACATTGTTACTGGCGAGAAGGAGGTCCGGAATTCCGCAACGTGAATATCATGGCGGTGGCGCATGGGACCGATAAAGGGCTTTTGCTGGAGCACAAAGCGGCAATCGACGC
Organism: Chthoniobacterales bacterium; assembly: GCA_036498205.1. Lineage (GTDB taxonomy): Bacteria > Verrucomicrobiota > Verrucomicrobiia > Chthoniobacterales > UBA10450 > AV69. The sequence continues at coordinate 26,394 of DASXIC010000143.1, forward strand.
CCACCTGGCGGCGGCTGAGATCCCTGTTTCCTATACCAATGTTTTTTGGGGCGGCCGGAGCGAAATCAAACCATCGGAAATTTCGCCGATGATTTATCGCGAATGGCTTCGCCGAATGGCTCCGCTCGCACTTATCGCTGCTGAATGACTTCCCTTACCGGAAAACTTCGCGCTGGTCGTGATCTTAATCCAGGCGACGTTCAAGAGGCGCTCGCTTTGCTGCTCTCCGATTCCGTTGCGGCACAGGACAAGGCGGACTTCCTAACCGAGCTTCATCGGAAAGGTGAAACCGCCAACGAAATCGCAGCATTCGTTCGCGTGTTGCTCGATCGCGCAATCCCACTCGAGATCGACGAGCGCGAGGTGTCAGGGCCAGTCATTGACGTGTGTGGAACAGGAGGTGACGGCATCAGCCTCTTTAACGTATCGACCGCGGTCATGTTTGTCCTGGCCGCGGGCGGTGCCACGGTGGTCAAACACGGCAATCGTAACGTAACTTCGCGAAGCGGGAGCGCTGATGTCCTGGAAGCCCTCGGTGTGCCGATCGACCTTGGACCAGATGATTTGCGCGAGTGTGTGAAACGTCTCGGGCTCGGTTTTGCATACGCTCGCACCTATCATCCGGCCTTTCGGGCCTTGGCTGAGATGCGGCGGGAACTCGCCGGAAAAAACCAGCGAACGATTTTCAATTTGCTCGGACCGCTGCTGAATCCGATGCGCCCAAAGCGGCAATTGATTGGCGTTTTTACCCCACGACTTACGATGACATTTGCCGAGGTGATGCGGCAACTTGGGCGGGAGCGGGCATGGGTTGTTAATGGAATGGCGGGCGACGGGCAAAGAATGGATGATGTTTCGACAATCGGGCCGACGACGATTGCGGAGCTGCGGGCCGGAAAGGTCACGTCAGCCGTTCTCGACACTCGATGGCTCGGGATTGCGCAGGCAAAATTGGATGAGCTCCTGGGCGGTGAGGCCAAATCGAATGCGGAAATCATTACCGCTATTTTGAGTGGAAAAGAAACAGGGCCCAGACGCGATCTTGTCATTGTGAACGCGGCTGCTGGATTCGTGGTTGCGGGATGCGCGCGGGAAATGAACATGGGCATCGCCATGGCGCGGGAGCAAATCGAATGCGGCCGGGCGATGGAGAAACTTCGCGCCCTGCAGCATTACCAACGATAGGATTTGTTGAGACGATGGAGCAGTGCGATTGCCAATTCGGTGCGATCGAGCTGCCGTCCCAGAATGATTGCCGGTGAAGTAGCCAGATCTCGAATGGCATCGGGAAAATCCTCGGGCGATTGATTTATATTCACGCCGATACCAAGGATGGCGACGTGGCTGCTATTTTGCCTGGCGCGCATTTCGACCAGAACGCCGGCAACTTTCCTGCGGTCAGCAACCACATCGTTCGGCGCCTTAACTCTCACATCCAGGCCGTATTCGCGTAAGATTTCACAAACAGAGCCGGCCGCCCAGGTAGTCAAGGCAGAGGATTCGGCTAGTGTGATTTTCGGCTGCAAGATTACGGAAAACCAAAGGCCCTTGCGGGGCGCCGATTCCCAGACGTTGCCGTGCTGACCACGGCCAGCCGTTTGAGTCTCGGCAAAAACGGTGAGGCCGGACAATGTTTCGCCACCCATGCGCTGCCAGAGGGCGTCGTTTGTCGACGTGGTCTTCTCGAGGACATGGATTTCCTGTCCAATAATACAACCTCGCATCGCCCGGCGCAGTTTCTCCACCCGCAAGGGAACCGGCTGCATCAAGTCGTCATCGGCGTCAGCTCGAGCGAGAGATTGATGGCCGGTGCCGAATGAGTCAGCGCGCCAACCGAGATAAAATCGACGCCAGTCGCAGCGATCCGGCGCACCGTCCTCAGGTTAACGCCACCGCTCGCCTCAAACTTAACGTTATGGTTGCGTCCCAACGAAATCGCTTCGCGCATTTCTGCCGTCTCCATGTTGTCGAGCAGAATGACATCGATTCCTTCGATCTGGAGAAGGCTACGGACTTGTTCCAGATTCTCCGCCTCAACCTCCACCTGCATCGCGGGGTTTCGCTGTTTGGCCGCAAGAATCGCGCGGGAGAGATGGCCAAAATCTGGCAGTGCGGCCAGATGGTTGTCTTTCACCAGAATCATGTCGAACAAGCCGAAGCGGTGATTCATCCCACCGCCTGCGACGACCGCCGCCTTTTCCAAAGCGCGCAACCCCGGCGCTGTTTTGCGGGTATCCATGATTTTAGCGGGGTTTTTTCCCACCGCTTCAACGAAAGCACGGGTCAAGGTGGCTATTCCGGATAGCCGCTGGAGGAAGTTGAGCGCGACTCGCTCGCCGGTCAGGATACTTCGGGTGGAACCGCGGACTTCCAGAATCGTTTCGCCGCCCAGGACAGAACTCCCGTCATTTAACATGACGGAAACTTTAAGTTTGGGATCGATGCGGCGGAACGCTTCTGCGGCCGGCATGGTCCCCGCAATCACCGCCTTTTCTCGCGGGACGATGCGAGCCTGCGCAGTTGCCCTCTCAGAGACCACAAGAAGAGTGGTGATGTCGCCGTCCCCTACATCTTCAGTCAATGCGATGTCGATGGGATCTGACGGTCGATCGGGCATGTGATTGGGGCGTTAGTTAAAGGACGTAGGGTGCGAGGGATATTCTCAAACCCGATACGGCGCGTGAAGCGAAGCCGTCATTCAGGTTGAGGCGGTAACAAACGTCGGTGCTCCGTGCCTGGCAATGACTGATTTGAGCCCTTACGAAAAAAAGATTCGGGCAGCGCACGCCAAGGAGAAACAGCAAATACAGAAACGTGCAACTACCCGAATCGCCTTAACCTGACTCCTTTGACAGCAGCTATTTCCGAGGCGTTCGAAAAAATTCCGCCCTTTTTGGGAAAATTTGAGGCCTCTGCCATTTATAGAGCCAGCTCTGCCTGGCTGCTCGTCCGGCTTTTGACAGCTTCATCCCGGACTTCCTGGAGGAGCGACTTGAATTCGCATTTTTCCAACGCGGCAATCAACGCCGGGTAATCCGGACGGATGCGCATTTGGTCAATGGGAATGGGAAGATCGATTGCACAATCCAGCTCAACCATTTTCCGGTTTTGCTGGATCTGTTCCCGGCCGCGATGCAGTTTTTCGCGCGTTTTGAGGTTCTTGACCGCATCGATATTCTCCAGGAGCGCCCTAAGACCACCATGGGCGAGAATCAGTTGCGCAGCCACTTTCCGGCCAACCCCGATGCCGGGAATGTTGTCGACTGTATCGCCCGAAATTGCCAAAACGTCGCCGATCAGGCCTGGTGGCACGCCCCATTTCTCCGTGACCTGGGTTTCGCCAAGGAGGGCGAAGGCGTCTTTTGGCGAAGCGAGATCTGCTTTTGCAGTCGTGTAGACCTTCACGGATGGTCCAACCAGCTGGAATAAATCCTTGTCGTTGGTTGCCAGGACAACAGCGATGTCTTGCTGGCAGGCCGCGATCGTGTAGCACCCCATTAAATCGTCAGCCTCGGTATTAGGGAGGGAGATATTCGCGAAACCGAGTAACGGCGTGAGCTTTTGAATAAAATCAAGCTGGGGAATCATCGGGCCGGGCATCTCTTTGCGCGTCTCTTTATATGCGGGCTGAAGCTCGACACGGCGTTGCGGTAAACCTTCGTCCCAGAAAACCGCACCCAGGTCTGGCTGCAGGTGTTTGATCATTAACCGCAGGGTCTTGGTAAAACCGAAGATTGCATTGGTTGGCTCGCCCCGGGAGTTGCTCAGGTTTTGGATCGCAAAAAACGACCGATATACATAATAATGTCCGTCGATCAGCAACAGTTTCACCAGCCTACGGTAATCGACGCCGCCATCTTGTTCATTCTTTTTGCGCGGCGAAGACCAGGCTGTTATTCGCCCGTAATCGCGGTTAATTCTGCTCATGTCTGAGCGATGGTTCGTCCGGGTGGACGGGAAAGAATACGGCGCGGTCGATCTCGAGACGTTGCGAAACTGGAAAGAGGAAGGCCGTTTGTTGCCAGCAAATGAGGTCCGTCGCGAGTTTGAAACCGATTGGATGAGGGCTGAGACCATCCCGGCCCTATTCGGGCCGCCGCCCGTCCCCCCAAGCACACGCCATCCGCTCGATCGGCGCCGGAGTTTTGCTGAGATTATCGGTGATAGCCTGCGAATCTACCGATCAGCATTTCTCCCTTTTTTCGCAGTTACCCTCCTGGTGGCCCTGCCGATGTTCGCGCTTGAGCTCACCTCTCCGGCTTATGGCATTTTCCCTAAGAGTACAACCGGGGGTTTGACACCAGCGAACACCGTGGCGCTGATCGCGTTGACCCTTCTGGTCGTGAACTGGCCAATTTTTCTGGCCGCGATCCAAATCGCTACTGTCGATGTGCTCGAGGGACGGAGAGTGCGGCTCCGGGAGTTGTTCCGCCGCGCGGTAAATTTTTTTCCACGTTTCGCATGGCTGAGTTTGATCGTTTACGGCAGTTATTTCTTTTGGACGGCCGTTCCAGTGGTTGCGATTCTGAGCATCGTCGGCGCGAGTCCGACGCTTCCTGGTATTGCCCTCGCCCTTTTGCTCCTCAGTCTTCAGGTGATAATGGTCGCGCGCCTGTTTGCGAATTTCATGTTTTGGCAGCAATCGGCGGCCATATCCGGCTATGACGGGGTGAACGCAATTTTGGAAAGCAAACTGCTGGCGCGAAGTCGACGTCGGCCGCGGAAATTAGAGAGGCCACTTTGGCGCGGGGCGTTGCTCGCCTCCCTCTGGTTGCTGGTAGTCCTGGGTCTGAGCTCCGGAGCGGAAATTCCATTTGTTTTTTCGAAGTTGCAGAATCTGTCTACGCCCGAAGAGATGTTTGCGGCGTTGCAAAATCTGAACAGCGCGAAGACCGGTGACGCAATGTTAATTACGAGTGCCGTAGTAAGCGGTATCGCGCACGCTCTGGTGCGCCCTGTTTTAGGGATATCGTTTGTATTGCTTTATTTCGACGCTCGCACCGATTTCACCGAGGCGGAGCTATCTCGAAAGGACGATTAACTCTTTGCTCAATTGGTGCCGAAGGTGCGGAGAGCTCTTATCCGGATTCCCTGCTGTGCAAAATCAGAGGCGCGATTCGGATAAAAAAACGGGTGACGTATCCGAGATAGAAGAGGAAGGAAAGAAGCTGAGCGCAAATGAGCCAGATGTGGCCATGGGAAAAGATAAAATATTCCGGCCAGCGATGGATTGCGAGAGCGCAGACGAGATTGAAGATAAAGAGCAGTGGAAGAAGCACTGAGATATTGAGCAGTTGATCTCTTTTGGCGCAGACGTAAAGAGCGCGTTCGGCATCGCTGGCTGCTTCGCGAAGGCAGGCATGAATCAGCCGCATGTCGTAAATGAACAAGAGCCAGACGATTCCAGCGTAGACGCTACTCAACCAAAACCAGGCAGCAGCTCGGGCCAGGTGCGTAAAAAGAATCGCTTCGCCGAATGCGCATGCGATATAGAAGAAATTGTGCCCGAATTCGAGAGGCCATTTGATCAAGGTGAGGGTGTGGATGATTGAGCGCGACCAGAAGATAAAAATCACCGCCAAACCGGCCGCGGCGTAGAGAAGGGATCCCCAGTTTCTCTCCGACAAAATGGTGCGCGTGTTTTCCGTCAGGAAATAGAGGGCAACCCCTTGAATAATGCTGGCGAGCGTCAGCTCGATATTGACTACTGTGCTGTTGAGCTCGCGTCGCGATTGGCTCATCAGACAAAAACGCGTGCCTGGAGGGACTCGAACCCCCAACCTTCTGATCCGAAGTCAGATGCTCTATCCGGTTGAGCTACAGACACAACGAAATTTCCGATTTTAGATTTTCGATTGATTAACTTGGTCGTTGTCAATCTTGGCGTCGGTCTCTTTCGATCGCCAATCTAAAATCAAAAATGAATTGGGGTGGCCAACGGGACTCGAACCCGCAACAACCAGAACCACAATCTGGGGCTCTACCATTGAGCTATGGCCACCGTCGTTTCGAGCGGGAGGGAGTCTAGTGATTGGCCGGATCGTTTGCAACCGAGCTGGCTCGGTCATGGCACGTTCTCCGCTTCTATCCAGCGTGCTTCTCCTTAGCATTGCAAGCAGCGGCAGGGCGATTATTCTCCGGGTTCGTTACCGCATGACGAAGTTCGGTTCGATTTTGCTAGCCGGGTGCATTCTCATTGGGCCGAGCGCAAACGCGCAAAGCGATGATCCCAGCGAAACATTCCTCAAAGCCTACATGACGGCTCAACAGGGGGAGAAACTCGAGCGCGACAATCAATTTGGTCCGGCTCTGGCCAAGTATCGATTTGCCGGCAGTTTGCTGGAAGAACTGAAGAAGGGGCACTCCAATTGGCAACCGGCCATCGTGGAATATCGGAGTAGAAAGGTCTCTGAAAGTATTCTGCGTGTTCAGGGCAAGGCCGGCACGCAACAGGACCTCGTTGCTGCCAGTTCGCCTGCCGCTACGGCGGCGGCGCTCCTTCCGCGCCAAAACCCGGCGGAGCCCACCGTTGATCTGGGGACGGGGCGAGCAGGCACCGTGGTGGTTCCCCCCACCCAAAAAACGGTTCCTTCAGTGGCGATGCCGGCGTCGGGGAATGATGCGGCAATCAGGGAAGCGACTCGAAAATTGCGAGAGAAGGTTGACCAACTACAGGCGGAGTTACAGCAATCGCGTTCCAAAATCACGCGGGTGGAACAAGAAAAGGAAACGCTCAATTCGAAGCTGCAAGAGTCCAATGCAAAATTGGAAAAGGCGCAGCAAAGTCTTGAACTTACGAAGACATCCGAGAAAAAAGTGCGGGAGCAACTCGCTTCCGCGCAGGCCTCACTGGAAAAGATTCAATCCAATGGCAACGGCGATGCCAAGGCGCAGGCGGCGCTCAAAGCCGAGATCACTGAATTGAAGAAAGCCCTCACCCTGGCCGAAGAGGGAAGGAATGCCGCTGAGAAAGAGCGCGACCAGCAAAACGCAAAGCTCGCAAACGCGACTACAGAAATCGCAAAAGTCACAAAAGAACGGGATGACGCTCGCGGGCAACTCGCCGGCCTGAAGGATGCACAGAATCGCGTCCAGGTTCTGGTTGCGGAAAACACAGAGCTGAAACAAAAGCTGGAAAATGCGGAGAAGACGGTCCGGGAAATCAGCGATGACAAGCCCAGAAAAGAGCAGGAACTGGCCGAGCTCAAGAAGCAGTTGGAGGAGTTGCGCACGCAGTTGGCGGCCAGCGAAAAACAAAACAAGGATTTTGAAGTGACAGTTACGAATTTGCGCGCCCAACTGGAGGATGCTTCCGCCCAACTGGAGAAAGCGAAGCTGACCGGAGCCGATGCGGAAGAGACGGCGAAACTTACGCGAGAGAATCAAATTCTGCGCAACATCGTCGTGCGTGAGCGACAGGAAGAAGCACGGCGCGAACAGGCCAAGAAATTAATGCTGGCCGAGTTCGACAAGCTAAAAATCAAATCGGACTCATTGAACGAGCAGATCGCGCTTTTGGCACAACCTGTAACAAAGTTAACCGAAGAAGAGCTCGCTCTCTTGCGTCAACCTGTCGTATCCATTTCCGACGACAGTTCCGGCACGGTGCAGGCCAGCTTTACCTATGCGAAGCCCGGGACCGCTGGCAAATTGCCAGCCGAGGGGAATGAAAAGCTGCAACCTCCGCCCGTTCCTGCAGACGCGAATCCGCAAGCCTCGTTTAAACCGGACGTGCCGTCAGATCTGTCGGATATGGCCCGGCAGGCGAAGGAAAACTTCGATCGCGGCAAGTATCATGCAGCAGAACGGCAATATCAGGAAATACTAACGAAGAGTCCCAATAATCTCTACTCACTCTCGAACCTGGGAGTGGTTTACTTCAGGACGGGTAAGTTAAAGGCAGCCGAGCTAACGTTAAAAAAGGCAGTGGCGATTGCGCCAAAGGATGAGTTTGCCCATACCACTCTTGGCATCGTCTACTACCGCCAAAGTAAGTTCGACGAGGCGGTGAATGAGCTCACAAAATCGCTCGCCATTAATCCAAAAAGCGCAGCAGCTCATAACTACCTGGGCATCACCGCGAGCCAGAAGGGGTGGCAAGAGGCGGCTGAAAAGGAAATGCTGGAAGCAATCGCGGTAAAGCCGGACTATGCGGATGCTCATTTTAATCTGGCGGTCATCTATGCAACGGCCTCCCCACCGTCGAAGGAGCTTGCTAAACGGCATTACGTGAAGGCGACCGAGCTCGGTGCAGAATCGGACCCTTCCCTCGAAAAATTATTACGCTGAGTATAGGCACTCGCCTACACTGCTGCGTGCTAAAGCCGTTTTTGACCGCTAACTGGCGTTATCTGGCCATGCTCAATTTTGCAGTCGATCCGACGCTTCTGGGCCCACTGGTGCCAGCCGGAACCGAGCTCGACTTCCACAACGGTGAAACTTTTCTCAGCGTGGTTGGTTTTCTCTTTCTCGACACCCGCGTCCTGAACGTGCCCGTGCCGTTGCATCGGAATTTTGAGGAGATCAATCTGCGTTTTTATGTTCGTCGCCGGACCAGTGAAGGGTGGCGCCGCGGCGTTGCTTTTGTCCGCGAAATAGTGCCGCGGCAAGCAATCGCGGTGGTAGCGCGTGTCTTTTACGGTGAACCTTATTCGGCGTTGCCGACGAGACATGAGGTGGTGCATCGGGATGGAATTGTGCGGGCATCTTACGAGTGGCGCCGCGGAAGGACCTGGGAGTCACTTGTTGTTGAAGGAACGGGCGACCCGCAGCCCACGAGTGCCGGTTCCTACGAGGAATTTATTACCGAACATTATTGGGGGTACACTGCGCGCGGACACCAGTGCAGCGAGTATCGCGTTGCGCATCCGCGCTGGCGGATTTGGAAGGGACGGAGCTACAATTTCCGCGCGGACGTAGCGAGTTTGTACGGCCATGTGTTTGTGGAGTGCCTGACCCGAGCCCATTCTGCCTTTATCGCCGAAGGATCAGACGTGCAGGTGTTTCGCCAACTCGACGATCCGGCGCTGATTGCCGCGGCAGTCGAAAGGCGTGTCTAAGCAAGCATCTCCGAATAACGGAAGGCTTTTGCAGTTTAATCCCGGGTGGAAGTCAGTGAGTAATTGCGCCCCTATTTCGGCCGAGTAATTCGCGTAAAACGAAAGGCAAAATACCGCCGTGCTGGTAGTAATCGACTTCGATTGGGGTATCGATCCGAGTCTTAACCAGGATGGACTCCCTCTCACCGCCTTTGCGCTCGATTTCCAGCGTCAATTGCTGACCCGGTTCAATCGAGTCGGACAATCCATTGATCGAAAATTTCTCGGAACCATCAAGGTTCAATGTTTGCGAATTAGTTCCCTCCAGGAATTGCAGAGGAAGCACGCCCATTCCGACAAGGTTCGAGCGATGAATGCGCTCGAAGCTTGCGGCCACGACCGCTTTCACTCCCAGTAAACGAGTTCCTTTCGCGGCCCAGTCGCGTGACGAACCCGTGCCGTACTCGTGCCCGGCCACGATCAGCAACGGTACCTTCTCCCTGGCGTAACGCATTGCCGCATCATAAATGGATGTCCGCTCGCCGCTCGGATAATGGATGGTGATACCGCCCTCAGTCCCTGGTACCATTAGATTCTTGATTCTAACATTTGCGAATGTGCCACGCGTCATGACCAGATCGTTTCCGCGGCGGCTGCCGTAGCTGTTAAAATCTTCCGGCTTGATTCCACGCGACATCAGGTAATGCCCCGCCGGAGAAGTTGGCTTGATCGCACCAGCGGGCGAAATGTGATCGGTTGTCACCGAGTCGCCGAAGATTCCCAGCGGGCGCGCGCCATTAATTTCTTCGATCTGTCCCGGCTGCATCGAGAAATTTTCGAAGAAAGGAGGTTCGTGGATGTAATCGCTCCTCTCATCCCATTGGTAAACCTCTCCAGTACTCGACGGGATCTCATTCCACATGGGATTTTGGTCGGCGAAATCCCGATAGAGCTTGCGAAAGATCTCCGGAGACAAGGCTGATTGCATTGCATCGCGGATTTCCCGCAAGGTCGGCCAGAGATCCCGCAGATAAATTCTATTCCCTTCACTCGACGCAATCGGTTCCCGGGTGAGATCAATATCGATTCGTCCGGCGAGGGCGAAGGCGACGACCAGCGGCGGTGACATTAAAAAATTCGCCTTGATGTTCTGATGGACCCGAGCTTCGAAATTGCGGTTCCCAGAGAGGACCGACGCGGCGATCAGGTCATGTTCATTGATCGCTTTTTCAATCAGCGGGTGTAGCGGTCCGGAATTGCCGATGCAGGTCGTGCAACCATAGCCGACAATGTTGAACCCGAGCTGATCGAGATAATTTTGCAGACCGGTTTTGGCCAGATAATCGCTGACCACGCGCGAGCCGGGCGCGAGGGAAGTTTTCACCGCTGGATCGACACGCAGTCCGCGTTCGACCGCTTTCTTGGCCAGCAACCCGGCGGCGAGCATGACACTGGGATTGCTGGTGTTGGTGCAACTGGTGATAGCCGCAATCAACACGCTGCCGTGGCCGATTTGCGCTTCACCGGCTTTGAATTCATCGGAGGGAACTTGCTTGAGCAGCTTGGACGGCGTTGCGGTGGGGCGATTGGTGACCATTTCACGATCGCCTTCCGTCTCACCGATTTCTCTGCCACCGGCGAACATGCCCTTGCCGGTATCGGTCGGAGCTTCAACACTTGCCGATTCCAGATCGCCATTGGTCGGCTTGCGGTGGCCGTTTAAATGGACCGGAATACGCTGGGAAAGCGCCTGGGCGGGCTTGCCATAGCCGCCTTCCTTGATCGGTTTGGCAAACAAATTACGAAATGTTTCTCCCAGGGCCGGAAGATTAATCCGATCCTGCGGCCGCTTCGGACCGGCGACGCTCGGCTGGACGTCGCCCAAATTCACGTCGAGATCGACGCTATAATCGATCTCACCTTTGCGTGGCATCCCGAACATTTTCTGCGCGCGGAAATAATTTTCGAACGCGGCGCATTGCTCGTCCGTCCGACCGGTGGCGCGCAAGTAGGAGACCGATTCCGCGTCGATGGGAAAATATCCCATGGTCGCGCCGTACTCCGGAGACATGTTTCCGATCGTTGCTCGATCGGCAACAGGCAGCGAAGCTGCACCCTCCCCGTAAAATTCCACGAACTTTCCCACCACTTTCTCCGCGCGCAGCATTTGCGTGATGTGCAACGCCAGATCGGTCGCGGTCACACCTTCGCGCAAGGCCCCGCTCATGTGAACGCCCACAACTTCCGGCGTTAAGAAATAAACCGGTTGCCCCAGCATGCCCGCTTCGGCTTCAATGCCCCCAACGCCCCAGCCGACAACACCCAGACCGTTGATCATCGTGGTGTGTGAATCGGTGCCGACGAGCGTGTCCGGGAAAAAGATTTCCGATTCAGGACCGTTCCCTTTTGTCTTCCGGGACAGCACGCCCTTGGCGAGATATTCCAGGTTCACCTGGTGCACGATGCCGATACCAGGTGGGACGAGGCCAAATGTTTTGAAAGCCTGCTGCCCCCACTTGAGGAACTGATAACGCTCGCGATTTCGCTTGAATTCCATCTCCATGTTCAGCCGCAGTGCCTCGGCCGAGCCGAAAAAATCAACCTGGACGCTGTGATCGACGACCAGATCGACCGGTACGAGTGGCTCAATAATTTTTGGATCACCCCCGAGCCGCTTCACCGCGCTACGCATCGCGGCCAGATCCACCACCAGCGGTACTCCGGTGAAATCCTGCAGAACGATTCTCGCAACCACAAAGGGAACTTCCTCAGCGGCCGGCCGTTTTGCTCTCCAATTCGCCAGCGTCTCAACGTCTCTGCGGCGCACCTTTTTCCCATCGCAATTGCGCACTACCGATTCCAGGACGATGCGAATGCTGACCGGCAATCGGGAAACAACGCCGACGCCCTGCTCTTCGAGTGCCGGCAGCGAATGGAGTTGCCCTTCGCGTCCACCACCGCAGTCGAATTTCCGCAGGGTTTTGAATTCGTCGTTCACGCCAACTCCTTGAGCCTTGATTTCACCTTATCGAAATTGGGCAGTGCCCGTGCATCATCATCACTCTCCGCATATTGAATGATGCCGGCTCGATCGATAATAAAAACCGCCCGTTTCGGAACGCCACCCATGGGCAGATTCAGCTGCGGTAGAAATGAGTCGTAGGTCACATCGTAGGCGCGCGCAATCTTGTGCTCGTAATCGCTCAATAAAGGGACGGCAATCTTCTCCTTCTCCGCCCAGGCCGCCTGAGCGAAAGGATTATCACCGCTAATGCCATAGACCACGGCATTGAGACTGGCGTAAGCCGAGAGATCGGTGCTGACCCCGCACATCTCAGTCGTACAGGTTCCGGTGAAGGCCATCGGAAAGAAAAGTAAAAGGGTGTTTTGCTTCCCGAAATTGTCGCTCAACGTCACCAATTTCGGACCATCGGACGCTTTCGTCGTGAGAGTGAAGTCGGGGGCCTTGCTGCCAACGGGGAGTGCCATGGGAATGAAAAAAACTGAAGCCTCAGTATAGAAACGACGGGGGCATGGTCAAAATACTTTGCCCGACCATTTATCCTCCAGCATTGACGACGAAGGAACAATGGCCGTACGCTCGGTGCATGAACGCGAAACGACGGAGTGCCAAACCCAAGCAGACGGATGTTAAGGTTAAAGACTTGCGGCCGAACGCGGACACGCGAGGAGGAAAAGCGTCTTTCCACGATTTCCAGGTCACAAAAAAAGTGGATAAGAGTTCCTCAAAACTTTTTTTGTAATTCGTTCGATTTCCCCGTGCGTTTCAACGGACGGAGCGCAGCGACGCTTCCATTTCGGAGTCTTGAGTGGCTGTTTTATTGTGGTTAATCGCCATTGTTTTGATGGCGATCGGGCTGATTGGCTCGGTTGTGCCGGTGATTCCCGGAACGACGATCATTTTAGCCGCTGCGATCATTCATCGGCTTGTGCTTGGTCCGAATCAGAGTCTCGGCTGGTCGGCGTTGATTTTCCTGATTGTGCTTACCTTGATCACTTATGCGATCGAAGCCGCTGCCGGCTACATCGGAGCCTGGAAGTTCGGGGCCACTAAATGGGGTTTGCTCGGCGGTGCGGTGGGAGCTCTTGTCGGTCTTTTGTTTGGATTAATCGGTCTGTTTCTCGGCCCGGTCGTTGGCGCAATCACCGGCGAAATTATTGCCGGCAAACAACTGATGAAGGCCGGGCGCGTCGGCTGGGGCACATTCGTTGGAAGTCTCGCCGCTACCATTGCCAAGCTCTTCATCGGGTTGATCATGATCGTCATCTTTCTGATGAACGTGCCTTCGCCGTTATGATCACGGAGTGGTTGTCTTTTGATGTCGGTCCATTAGACTAGGGCGATGGCAGGCGATCGCGGGCGAACCACCGGTTCGCTCGAGGAAAGTCCGAACACCATACGGCAGCATGCCGCGTAAAAGACGCGGGCACCGCAGTTTAAAAACTCCGGTGACGGAAAGTGTCACAGAAAAGAGACCGCCGGTTCTTTGAGAAAGGTGCAGGCAAGGGTGAAAAGGCGAGGTAAGAGCTCACCGCGCGCGGAGTAATCCGCGCGGCAGGAAAAACCCCATGCGGTGCAAGACAAAACAGGAGGAGGACAGCCGGTCCGTTGATCTCCGGGTATCGTCGCATCATGGTCCCGCTTTTGCGGGAACGGGCGCTCGGAGAAATCCGGGTGAGATAAATGATCGCCGCGTCCGCCATCGCGGACGCACAGAATTCGGCTTATCGCCATTAAATGAAGGGCGCTTCGGAAACGGAGCGCCCTTCGCCATATGCGGGGCAATTTCCTAGGCCTGGGTCGATTCCTTTACCTGATCGACGCTCTCTTCGATTTTCTGCACCGTCGGATGCAATTCCTTTAGAATCTGATGTTCCTCTTTCGAGAGCTCTTCAATGCCTTTGGCCTGATGCTGCAACTCCTCGAGCATGGCATTTTGGCGCTCTGAAATGCGATGCATCCACCAAAAGCAAACGCCCCAGCACGCGATGTCCAGAAATGTCACCGCATTTACGAACAGCCGATTCACAGCGTATCGCTATCACAGGAGTGGGAACGCGTCGCAGTTAAATCGCACCTTCCATGCAAACCCGGGCGCTTTACGGCGCAGCGTGGCAAAGCGAATGTGCCTCAGATGCATTACCCAAGCGCAGCGAAGCGGCTCGATTGGCGAGTTCCGGCAGCGTGGCTCACACTCTGCGTCGTCTGGAGCTCCACCTGGCTCGCGATAAAGGTCGGTTTACGCGATTTGCCGCCAGTCTCCTATGTCGGGATACGTTTTCTGGTCGCGTTCCTCGTGTTGATTGCTGTTTCGATCGGCCGCACCCATTTGCTCCCGAAACGACGCTCCGATTATGCCGTGCTGCTTTTTACCGGCTTGCTGATGTTCGCCATCAATTACGTGCTGTTATTTTGGGGAGAATTGCATGTTTCGTCGGGTCTGGCTGCGATTCTGCAAGCTTCGATTCCGATTTTCGGAATGGTGTTTGCCCATTGGCTGCTTCCTGATGAGCCTCTTCGCTGGCAGCGGCTTGCCGGCGCCTTCGTTGCGATCGGCGGCGTCGCCTTGATCTGCGCTCGTCTTCTTAGCTTCAACGGTTGGCTCGCTTTTCTCGGCGGTCTTGGGATTTCGATAGGTGCGGCGAGTGCCGCCTTCTCCAACGTTCTTCTGAAATCACGCAAGATGGATCTTTCTCCGGGAATGATGGCGGCCTGGCAGATGATTTTCGGCACTGTGCCACTGCTTATCCTCGGGCTAATCGTGGATGGAAACCCGGCCCGGTTTCATTGGACCGGTATGGCGATATTTTGTTTGCTTTATCTGGCGATCATCGGTTCGTCGCTGACTTTTCTGCTTCTCTACTGGTTGATGCCGCGGATGTCGGTGACGAAGCTGCAAACGATATCGTTAATCACACCGCCGGGTGCGATTGCTCTGGGCTGGGCGCTAGGCGGCGAACGCCTGTCGCTCTGGACATTTGTTGGAGCAGCTTTCGTGTTGGCAGGGGTGTGGATGATTTTCCGGCCAATCGACGAGCGCAAGAGCGAAGCTCGTCTGCGAGCCGGTCGAGTCGCTATTCCCCGAGCCTGATTTTTGCAACTAATTAGCGGATCCCGACTATTTTGAACAAGCGGTAGGGATCCGCCCGAACATTCCGGCCGCCGTTAAAGCGTGGCGAATTTTGGATCTGTGAGCACGTGACATATAGACCGCCTTCCGGGCCCCAGCTGAGTGTGTCCGGCCAGCTGAGACGTTTGTCCTGAATCACCTGGTTCCCACCCGCCGGAGCGTCCCATCGAACAATCGCGCCGTGTTCGATATCTGTTAAGTAAACACTGCCATCGGGCGCTTCGATCATTCCATCCGGCGCCGGCGTCTCAGCCATTTTTTCGACTTTCGATTCTAGATCGCTCTTCGAGAGATTCGGATCGCGCAGGTATTGAGTTTTGATTCGATACAGCGTGTGCCCGGTGAGCGCGTGATAATAAAGAAAATCGTTTTTTAGATCCAGCGCAATGCCGTCGGCGTTAATTTGAGGGGACGCTTTCTTTTGCTGGTCGATCAATTCGCGTCCATCTACGATCAGTTTGAATCCAGGCTCGCCTTGGGTGGATGGATGACCATCCAACAGGCGTCGCGCTTGTGCCGTTGTCAGATTAACCACGATAATCGCGCCTTTTCCGGAGTCGGTGATATAAGCCGTGCCGGTGTTTCTATCGATCCGGACGTCGTTCAAATAACTTTTCGGAGGCGCCGTGTCCTCTCCGAATGAAATCGTCTGTACAACCTGATTCGACTTCAGATCGATCCTGACCAATTTTGGCCCGCCCTGAATCGGGTCCTGCATTTTGGGCGCCGCAGGATCGAGCACCCAAAGATCATCGTGGGAATCAACGACAACGCTTTGGACGCAGACGAAATGCGTGCCGGGCGGGCCTGGCTTGTTCCATTCCTCGTTGGGAAATGCTTTGGGTTGGCGATCGATCAGTTCGGCCACGGAAATAGTGTGATCATCCGACCAGTCTGGGAAATTCACAAAGATCCGGCCCGTTTTGGAAACAGTGACGCCGGTGACCTGCTGGTTCGGGAAACTGGCAACTTCCTCGAGGGTTGCCGCGCT
Organism: Chthoniobacterales bacterium; assembly: GCA_036498205.1. Classification (GTDB taxonomy): domain Bacteria; phylum Verrucomicrobiota; class Verrucomicrobiia; order Chthoniobacterales; family UBA10450; genus AV69. The sequence goes on from DASXIC010000143.1 coordinate 42,575, forward strand.
GATGAAGCTGGCAAAAAGAAAGGATCCGAGAGCAAAAAAAGTAAACTTCACGACAAAGTTTCGCGTCCGCCGGAGGCCCTGGTTGTTCGTGATTAAGAGAGGCAATCGCTGAGACAGTTTAGCAAATGTCTCACCGTTTCTTCGGTTTCGTCGCCCATGTTGGAAAGGCGGAACGTCTGGCCTTTGATTTTGCCGTAACCGCCATCAATCACGAGATGGTGTTTCTCACGCAGCTCGCGCACGAGTTTCGCGACATCGATTGCGCGATTATTTTTCACGCACGTCAGCGTGACCGAGCGAAAGTTCTCTTCTGCGAAAAACTCAAAACCGCTCGCCCGCACCCAGTCGTGGACCAGCGCGTTTGTCCGGGCGTGGCGGGCAAAACGATCCGTCAGCCCTTCAGCGAAAATTTCTGCCAGCTTTGATTGCAACGCGAAGACATGACCAATGCTTGGTGTGCTCGGCGTCATGAAGTCACTTTGCTGGTTCTTGAATTCCAGAAAATCGAAGTAAAATCCACGCGCGCGATTCTCCGATGCTCGTTTAAACGCGAGGTCCGAAGCGCTGAAAAGGGAGAATCCCGGCGGCAAAGCCAGCGCTTTTTGGCTACCGGTCAGCATGACGTCGATGCCAAGTGCATCCATTGAGATCGGCACGGCTGAGAAGGATGAGACGGCATCTACGATCAGCGCTACGTCCGGGTACTTTGCCAGAGTGCAACAGATCTCGGGCAACGGGTTCATGACACCGGTCGATGTTTCATTATGGATTAAGGCGACAGCGTCGAACCTGCCGGTCGCGAGACAGGCATCGATCTCTCTTTGGTCGATATGCGTTCCCCACTCGGTCTGGAGCGGTTCTGCCTGCTTGCCGCAGCGCCGCGCCACCTCGAGCCATTTGTCGGAGAAGGCGCCGCACATGCAGCAGAGCACGCGCTCCCGCACAACATTTCGAATGGCAGCCTCCATTACTCCCCAGGCTGACGAAGTGGAAAGAAAAACAGGCTGCCTGGTGCCGAACATTTCTTGCAAACGCGGATGGATATCGCGGTAGAGGTTTTTGAAAGATTCTCCCCGGTGACCAATGACCGGCCGGGCAAATGCGGCCAGCGTCTTGGCCGAGACTTCGACCGGGCCGGGTATGAAAAGCTTATCGTGCGGCGTCACTGCGCACTGATGATGCAGATTCCGCCAGATTCAACGGATGTCTTTAATCGGACTTTTTGATAAAACTGATGTCGCCGCTGCGTTCGATCCGCGCGACGCGGACCTGGTCGATGCTGTCGGTTTGGGCATCCAGCCGAAGATCCTCATCAAGGTCATGTTCGCTGACGTGATTTCTTCGCATCGTCTTCCTAAGCATGCGTCCATCCTCCACAATGATTTCGGGAGATCCTTTGAGGAGGAAACCAATTGAATGGGAATAATATGCAGCCGCGGCAAGCAACCGATGCAACATGACAAGGACAAAGCTGGCGCCGAGCGTAGCCAGAAACGGGGCGCTGCCGTTGATCGTTCGCGCCAGGACGGAAGCGAGAATCACCACCAGGACAGCATCAAAAGGTGTTTTGCGTGCAAGTGAGCGTTTATGGCCTAGCCGCAACATGGCCAGAGCAGCAAGCAGGACGATGATTCCGCGAATGGAGATTTGCAGAAAGGTAAGGTTCTTCGGCTCTATCCCAATCCCCAGCACGGCCGACAGATTGTTCCATAACGTGTCCATCTCACACAAACTTCGCCCAATTGAACCGGAATGCGCGTATCGCTTGTGGCCCAGGGACGACAAGTCCGCGAATCTTCTCCGAGCCGAACCTAAGAGGGAGGGAAATAATGCCAAGAGGAAGCAAATCGAAATACACCAGCAAACAGAAGCGGAAAGCGGAACATATCGAGGAAGGTTACGAGAAGCGCGGCACGTCCAGCAAAGAAGCGGAACGCCGGGCCTGGGCCACGGTCAATAAAATGGATAAGGGCGGCAAGAAAAGTGGAAGCGGGCGCGGCAAGAAGCAGAACAAATCACCTTCGCGGAAAGGCGGAAAGAAAGGCGGTCGTAAATCGGCCGGCCGACGTAAGTCGCGCTAATCTGCAAGGAAGTTAAGCGAAGGAAAGGGGCGGGAAACCGCCCCGATTTTTATGCCGGGCAGGAATGAAGATCTTCACGGAAGCGCACCGGACAAATCCGAAACGGCGTTGCTTATCGTGGACGTGATCAATGATCTCGACTTTCCCGAGGCCAATCAATTGCTCCGCTTTGTTCCGGCGATGTCGCGCAAGCTCGAGCGATTGAAAAGGCGCGCGAAAGATGCCGGAGTGCCCGTAATCTACATCAACGATAATTTTGGGCGATGGCGCTCTGATTTCCGCAAAATAATCGAGCATTGTGCCAATGGACCGGCACGGGAACTGATCGATCGGCTACGGCCCGAGGAAGACGATTACTTCGTGCTTAAACCGAAACATTCAGGATTCTTCTCCACTACTCTGGAAACGCTACTGCGTTATCTTGGATCACGTCGTCTGGTCATTTGCGGCATCGCCGGCAATTTCTGCGTCCTTTTCACCGCGAACGACGCTTACATGCGCGATTACGAGCTTGTCGTTCCCTCAGATTGCACGATCTCAAACACCAGACGCGAAAACGGCGAGGCGATCGCATTGATGAAAAAGTATCTCAAGGCCGATACGCGAGTTTCCGGCCGCGTGAAATTTCCCCGGAAATCCCGGCGCCAACCGACTTCGCGCTAGGATTTGCCGCGTCCGGTTTTGGTCTGCAGTTGGTCGATTTTTTTCGAAGCCTCCGCCTTGGTCAGGTTCTCGTTGAACTCTTCGCCCGCTTCGCGGCAGAGGGTTTGCAGGTAAGAGCGCTGTGGGCCCGTCATTGGCTCGTCACCGGTGGTCCAATCCTGCGGATCTTTCTCCGGATTGAGCATGGCGGGGGTTTCCGGCTCGTTTTCCACAATAAACAATCGACGTTACTGCCTGCTCCGGTCTTGTTGGCGGAGCCATTAGCCACCCAGCATGCGAATCAAAAGCATGGAACAGATAGGTGATGTCATCAACGAGATGGAGTGGCTCGAGCCAGTGGAGAAATCACTCGATTCTCTCGCTGAAGCGACGCTGAACCAGAAAAACGGTCTCATGCAGCAGGTCCGCAATTTTTTGCACGGGACGTGGCTCGGACACCCGCTGCATCCGGTAATTACGGACGTGCCTCTCGGGGCATGGACAACAGCCGCGGTGCTGGACCTGTATGAATTTGCCAGCGGCGATGAAAAGTTCTCAGAGGGCGCCGATATGGCAGTTGGAATCGGATTAATTGGGGCGGCCGGTGCGGCCATTGCCGGACTGAATGATTGGCAGTTCACAAACGATAAACCGAAGCGAGTGGGCGCAATGCACGCTCTGTTTAATATTACTGCAACGGGATTTTATGTTGCTTCGTGGCTGCAACGGCGGCGCGGAAACCGGGGCGGCGGAATTTCGACCGGATTGATTGGCTTTGCGCTTTCCATGGCCGGTGCATGGCTCGGCGGTCACCTCGTTTATCAGGAGAAAATAGGTGTTAATCACGCCCCGGAAGAATTGCCGGAGAAGTTCGTTGCCGTTATGCCAATGGAAGAGTTGCCCCAGGATAAATTATTCAGGGCTAGAGCAGGCGAGGTGGATTTGGTGCTCTTTCGCCGCCACAACCGAGTTTATGCGCTCGCAGAAAAGTGCGCCCATCTCGGCGGGCCCCTTGCCGACGGGAAGACGGAAGGGTTAAGCGTGCGATGTCCGTGGCACGGGTCGCGGTTTTCTTTGATGGACGGACAAGTGCTGGATGGCCCGGCAGCGTATAATCAACCATGTTTCGCTGTCCGTGTGCGCGACGGCATGATAGAGGTGCGGGACGCCCGGGTTGGCGCTAGTATCTGAGCACGCAACATGAGTATCGCTTCAAAACAAATCACGTTAACCCTGCCGGAGATTGGTTTTATTGCCCTCACGCGTGGTCTGCTTGGCATCGGAATTGGCCTCCTCGTCAGCAGCGGATTGAAAAAAAGGGCACGCCGCGTCGCGGGCGCCGCGTTTGCTGCGGTGGGATTGCTGACTACCGGACCGATTTTGTTGCGATTGCGTGATGAGCTGAAGTGATGCCGGCAGCTTGCGCATAATCGAGGTGCGTGGAATAAGAGCCGTCCTTTCCGCGACCAATGCCAACGACAAAAGTAGAGTCTACCGATCCAGCGCTTGAGGCGCAGGTGTTTTGGCTTCGCTATCGACGGGAGATCGCGGCATTGCTCGTGATCGCGATCATCGCCCTCACGGCATTCATCGGTTATCGGCTATATCACGATCGTCGGGAAATGGCCGCCTCCGCGATGATGGCCTCGGCGAAGACAGCCGTCGATTATCAGGAAGTAATCAACCGCTATAACGATACATCAGCCGCCGCCGCCGCATATTTGTTACTCGCTGATGCGCAACGCAAAGATGGGAAATTTGCAGACGCAAACAACACCCTCCAAACCTTCATCACGAAATTTCCAGAGCACGAACTGGTGAGTACGGCGCGCATGGCCACGGCGGCGAATCTCGAATCGCTAGGCAAGCAGGATGATGCCCTCGCCATGTATCAGGTCATCGGATCTCTGAATGCTGGCAGTTTCAACGCTCCTCAAGCCTTGCTGGCACAGGCCCAAATTCTGGAAGCAAAGAATCGTGTGGAAGAAGCACGTCGAGTTTGCGAAACGATCATGACGAAATATCGGGATAGTTACGCAGCGCTCGAAGCAGCCCGAGTGCTTCGCACGTTGAAGCCGGCTGCGCCACAGACCTCCAGCATGGGTACGCCTCCGGTCTCGGCAGCGCCAACCCCGACACAAGCTGCTTCGGCTCCGGCCAAGCCGTAGTTTGATTACCGCTTGGAGAATTGAAAGCGCTTGCGCGCTCCCGGCTGACCCGATTTCTTACGCTCTTTCATTCGCGGATCGCGCCGGAGCAAGCCATCCGCTTTTAGAGTCGCCCGCAACCCGCCGTCGACTTGCAACAAAGCGCGCGAAATTGCCAAACGAGCGGCACCAGCCTGACCGGTTGCTCCGCCTCCGGTGGCGTTAATCGAAATGTCATAGGAGTTGACCAGTTTCACCGTCTGCAGCGGTTGCAGCACTGTATTTTGCAGGGGGGCCGTTGGGAAATATTCTTCGAATCCGCGCCCATTGATATCGATCTTGCCGTTGCCCGGTGTCATTCGAACACGCGCGACTGAAGTTTTGCGGCGACCGGTGGCAACAATTTCCTGATTGTCTGGCATAATTAAGTCCTAGCGCAATTTCACGGGAGACGGTTGCTGAGCCGAATGCGGATGGTTTTCACCGCGATATACCTTCAGCTTGCGATAAACCGAACGCCCGAGACGGTTGTGCGGAATCATTCCCCGAATGGCTCGTTCGATCAGCAGTTCGGGATGTCGCGCGCGCCGGGCTTGGAAAGTTTCCGATTTGTGGCCGCCCACGTAACCGGAAAAACTCATGTATGTTTTCTGCTCTTCCTTTTTGCCGGTTACTCGTACTTTTTCCGCGTTCACGACAATGACAAAATCGCCCGTGTCTACATGGGGCGTAAAGACCGGTTTTTCTTTTCCACGTAGCAGGTTGGCGGCTTTAACTGCGACCTGACCCAGCACCTTGTCCTTCGCGTCGATTATCCACCACTTTCGCGGGACTTCGGATGCTTTGGCGGAGAAGGTTTTCATGGGCCGGCGGAAAAGGGCACGGAAACTACTGGCCGGGGAAGGAGGTGTCAACCTGCTCTTTGGCCGGCGATTGGATCGCTACCGGGGGCAGGGTCTTAGCGTTCGTCCCGCCGCTGATGTTTTACTTTCTCCAAGATCGGCTGCACTGAGGGGTCGGCCTTGATCAAGGCATCCTGCAATTTGTCGCGGAATTCTTTTCGAGCCTGCTGGAACTTTTCACGGGACTCGCGTAGAGCGGGATCACGCATCGCCGCCTGGTGCGCAGACTGTAGACGGGCACGTTCTTCGCCCGAAAGATTTGCCAGACGACGAGCCCCGTTGCCTCTCGGTGTCTGGGCCCAGGCGCCGGTTGCAAGCAATCCGGCGAGGAGAACAACGAGGAAAATCTGACGTTTCATGATCGAAAAGTTTAACACATTGGCCGCGACAAAGTTGCGGTTTGACGAAATCTACCTCTTATCATTGCCGGCGCAGCGGAGCAATTGGTTGCATTTCCCCTCTAGGAACCCGCCGCCACGAAATCATGAACCAAAAAGCAGCTGATAAAACTGCAATCACGCCTACGCGT
>DASXIC010000144.1:0-2652 GCA_036498205.1 Chthoniobacterales bacterium
CCCGCGCTTGCTAATTGACGCGCAAGCAGATGCCGGGTCGCCACATAGTTAGTAGAAAGGCCATTGCTTCCCAAATCTACGAGGACGGCAGCTCCATGTACTCGATCGGGCAAAGGCGAATGCCCGTCTCCGGTTGAGCCGATGTCTGCGACTGGAACTTCAATCGCGCCTGGCGTTCCCGGTGCCCATCCGTACGAGGCTACATACAAATCGCGGCGTACCGGACTGACTACCGCGCCGGTTGCTGGTCCATGCTGCCATCCCGGATCGATGGTGTATGCCTCAAAGTGGGCATCGTTGAATCCGTCATCTTTTAAAGTACGTAGGATCAAATCCGCAGTGGCTTTGCATTCCGGGCTTCCGGTTATTCGCCCGCCGATGTTGTCGCTCAACCCCTCAAGGAATTTCGACGCGCCTCCGCTCATCATGGAATAGCCGACTATGCGCGCCAGGTCATCCTGATTTTCTGTTTTCGGAGCGCTCGACGAGATTGCTTGTCCAAAGCTGCTTTTGACGAGTAGCAATAAAACAAGAATCCGTGAAGACCACATTCGCAACCCTCCGCGGGAGGCCATTAAATTCGCACGGGAATAGTTAATCTCAAAAATTGCTTAACCTGAGTACACCATTTCTATGATGGTGCAATCATCATTGAGTGGTGTACTACCGCAGAATTCGGTAACCGCGTCGAATATCTCCTGCATTCCACCTTGCTTTGCCGCCGCTTCCAATCGCTCGTTATCGAAAAATTCGCCGGCTGCATTTTCGGCTTCGGTGACGCCATCCGTCACCAGCACCAGGCGGTCCCCGCTGTGCAGGCTGTAATGGTCGCTTTCGTAAGTGGTGTCGGCGAGCAAACCCACCGGCAGATTTCCGTGTGCCGGGCGAATGACTTCGTAATTGCAAATCAACAGCGGCGGTATATGTCCACAGTTGACGTATTCCAGTTCTCCATCGTGGCGCAAACGAGCGATGACTACAGTGGCGTATTTCTCACCGATTCGTTTGCTAGTAAGAAAGCGATTGGCCGAAGCTACGATCTCAGATAGAGGCATTCCAGCAGTCAACTGGGAGTTGATCATGCCCTGTAGCGTGGAGGCCAGCAGCGCGGCGGATACGCCCTTTCCAGCGACATCGGCAAGCACAATCGCCAGCCCATCGGGAGTGTTTACTGCGTCGTAAAAGTCGCCCCCGATCGCCTTGCACGAAATATTTTTAGGATGCAGTTTGGCGAAGCTCACATCGGGGATCGTTACCGCCATCAGGCTTTGCTGAATCGATGCCGCGATTGCCAGCTCCTGCTGATAGCGTCGCGACTCCTCTTCCGCCTGCACCAGGCGCGCGTTTTCAATCAGCGAAGCGGCTTCGGTGGCGACAACGTGCAGAATGTCGCCGCTGACTTTCGAAATGTCACGCGACGCAAAACGCGAATCTACATACAGTGCGCCCATGACCTCGCCAGTGGGAACGGGTTCGGTGGCGCGACTGCGAGTCTGCACCTGCAATTTTCGGAGCGGAATGCAGATTACGGTGCGCAAATCATAGGCAACAATGCTCTGCCGGCCAGAGAGGTCAAGTGAGCGACTGGTGTCGGTGAGCAAAAATTCAGAATTGGAGCGCAATGCATCATCGAGAATGGAATGCGAAATAGTGGTGTCGTCGATTAGCAGGTCACCTTTGGAGTTCCGACCCGCAGCCAACCGGAGTTGGCCATCGCTGTCTTTAAGGAAAACATAGCCGCGGTCGGCGCCGGTCAGTTTTAGTGTGACATCGAGCAGCGTGAGCAGGATTTCGTCCAATACGCCGGCGGTATTCAGCTTGCGCGCGGCTTCTAAAAAGAACGTTAGCTTTTCCAGGTCGCTTACTTCGCTGGATATTTGGATCTCTGAAATCTGGCTAAGAAAGTCGCGAGCGGTATTAGAAGTGTCATGCTGGGGGTGAAAGATCGCAAAAATGGTATCGCGCGCGCCGAACTCCACACGGTCATTGGGCTCCAGCTGCTTGCGCTCCACCCGTTCGCCATTGACGAACGTACCGTGCTTGCTGCCCTGGTCTTCGACGAAAACTTTGCCGTTCTCAGAAATGAGAAGGGCATGATCGCGGGACACACGAGGATCAGCGATCACCAGGTCCTTGTCCATTTTGCGGCCAACGCTAAATGGTGTGTGATCCAGAGCGAGTGTTCTCTGTTCGGCACCATGAACAAAGATCAGGCTCGGGAAAATGCCCGAGCCTACAACAGGGATTGTGGTGGTACTTTGAGCAGACATTGCGGCATAAGAATAATGCCAGCAAATCGCTCGCACGAGAAGGGGCATTGCAAAACATAGTGGGCACCCTTCCTCTTGAAGAGACGCCCACTGTGCTGCTGCGAGCTTACCGTATCAGCTGGCTTTGCGCTCCTGCGTCACGCTCTCTCGCGACGACGGAGAGACGGAGCAAGTGGTGCAGGCCCGAGTGACCTCTTTCCGTCGCTGACGGAGGCGGTCCTCGAAGTTCGACCATCGCGAGCCGATGCCTACCGCACTGGATTCAATATTCACTTCGCTGGACCCCGCCGGAATAATGCGAGAGTTGATCTCAGCCCGTTCGCTGGGCGTAAGCTGGCTGCCGATTGACCCAGACTCAGCGGGCATCTCCGCCGGCGTGGGC
>DASXIC010000145.1:0-19742 GCA_036498205.1 Chthoniobacterales bacterium
GCGGTAGTCATCACGCTCTATGTTTGGGGAATCATCGAACGACATCCGCGGACCGACGACGCCGCTGCGCGCGCCAATGTGGTAGGCATTGCGCCGCGTGTGGCTGGTCAAATCCTTAAGCTGAATGTGCAGGATAACCAGGCGGTAAAGGAAGGCGACGTGCTTTTCGAAATCGACCCGGAAGATTACAGACTCATCTTGGAAAAGGCCAAGGCTGATTTGGCCGCTCTGGATCGACAGATAGCACAAGCCCGTAGCACCTTGCAGCGATTGGAACCACTGCTGCCCAATCACTTTACCACCGCCGAAAACGTCGACGAAGCCCGAACTAAAGTGACGACGCTCGAGGCTCAGCGCCAAGGTGTGGTGGCCACCATCAATCTAGAGGAACTCCATCTCTCCTACTGCAAGGTCATCGCACCTTTTTCCGGACGTGTCATCAATCTCAACATTTCGGCCGGCGCCCATGTTACCACGGGGGTCCCTGTCTTCTCGTTGCTCGACACGAGTAAATGGTACGTCATTGCAAATTTTCGCGAGGCTGAAGTTCGACATATGGCCCCGGGCAGCGAAGCCATTGTTTATCTCTCGTCCGCGCCTAACCAACGCTTCCGCGGAAAGGTGCAAGGCATGGGTTGGGCGGTAAAGCCGGAAGGCGAGATCGATTTACCGCCTGCAGGCGTGCCTTACGTGAAGCGTGAACTAAACTGGGTCCGGGTCGCACAACGCTTTCCGGTTCGCATCGAAGTCGAGAATCCGGATCAAAATCTCTTCCGCATGGGCGCGTCCGCGGTCGCGATCGTCAAAGGGCCGCCCCCGAAATAGGTATGTCGCCGCCTGATCAAGATTGCGGGGTGCAGCGCCGTCGTCTCAAATGCGGGACACGTCACCCAAGTCCGCCAATTGGACGGGGTCGTCCCGGGGCGAGTAGGAGAGATCCTTCGACTGCGCTCAGGATGACAGCCTTGCGGTGAGTGCGACCTTCGTGGCTGCAGAGCCTAACCAGGTCGGCTGGCTTGGCTGGCTCAAACGCGAGCTCGCGTTAACGCACCTGCGCGAAATTCGAACAGCCATCATGATTGGTGGCACGGTCTTGTGCGCCATCATTTCGATGGCGCTGCAAGTACCGCAGCTGGCTACCAGCGCCTACATGGTTTTCTTCGCCTCGAAGGAGAGCAAGCGACTTACGACAATTACCGGAGTTGGTGGTGTGATTGTTTTGACCATCGGCATCGGCGCCACTCTCCTACTTTACAAATTTACTTATGGTCATCCGGAACTGCGCATTCCCGGGATGGCAATCGCGCTGTTTCTCGGAATGTGGTTGTCTCGCGTTCTTGTGATCGGAGCGCTCGGATTCCTTCTTGGCTTTGTCGTCGCTGTCTCCCAATCCATTGGCGAAGCGATTCCCTCACCTGAATATCTGGTTCGTCAACTTCTGTGGCTATGGGTGGCACTGACCTACGCCATCACACTCACCGTCGTACTAAACCTGTTGTTTTTGCCAGACTCACCGAAAGCCGCGGCACCTCCGCCGAAGCCGAAGTCCGAGCCCGACCGGCATAATTTATTCAAACCGGACGCGTTCACCAATCCGGCGCACGTGCAGTTTGCCCTCAAAGTTACATTCGCCGCGATGTTCTGCTACATCGTTTATGAGGCGATTGATTGGTCAGGAATCCACACCGCGTTCATTACCTGCACATTCATTGCGCTCGAAAGCACTGAGGCAACGGTCTATAAAGGAACACTACGAATCGTCGGTTGCGTGATCGGCGGAGCACTCGCGCTTTTCTCCATCGTATTCCTCATGCCACACATGGAAACGATCGCGTCGCTCGTTGTCCTCGTCGCTTGCGCCTCGGCCATCGCGGGCTGGGTCGCGACGGGAAGCGAACGGATCAGTTATGCCGGCCTGCAGATCGCATTCGCTTTCTTCTACAGCATCTTTCAGGGGTATGCGCCTGATACCGATCTCGATAACGTCCGCGACCGTGTCATTGGAATCCTTTTTGGTCTGATCGTCACCGGACTCGTCTTCCGATACATCTGGCCTGAACGCGCTCGAATCGAACCGCGGACCTGATCCGCCGACGAAGATACAAAAATTCATGGAACCTACATCTTCGTCGAAACCGATGCGCATCGCCGATTTGCCGTAGACGAAAGCTACGTTCGTCCGGGCGAAGATTGAACGGCTGACTTACCAAGACTGTCTAGGCATAAATCATGAAAGCATTTACCCTCCCCGTCGCACTTATTAGTGCATTGGTTCTTTCCGCAAACGCGGCCGAGACATTCAAGCTCGATCCGGTTCATACGTTTGTGCTGTTTAGCGTGCAACACCTCGGCATTGCCCACACCTATGGCCGTTTCAACGACGTCTCGGGCACTGTCGTTTTCGACAAGGACAACCCTTCGAAAAGTTCGGTCGAATTGTCGGTGCCGGTGGAAAGCCTCGATACCCACAATTCAATTCGCGATAAGAGCCTGAGGAGCCCGGATTTCTTCGACGCGAAACAGTTTCCGACGATGACTTTTAAGAGCACAAAGGTCGAAGGCAGCGGGGAGATGCTCAAAGTCTCTGGTGATCTCACCATTCATGGCGTGACCAAGCCGCTTAGCGTCGACTTCAAGAAAGGCGGCGAAGGCAAAGGCGTGTTCGGCGAAATGCGCGGTGGAGGCGAAACGCACTTCACGATCAAGCGAAGCGATTTCGGGATGAACTTCGAACAAGGCGAGGTTGGCGACGAGGTCAATATCATCCTGAGCTTGGAAGGCATTAAGAAGTAGGGGCCGTTTACGACTGCTATCCGATGCAGTTGCTAAAACAGATGCTGCCGTCCGCGGCCTTGGGGGCGGCCGTTGCCGGGGCGCTTCTTTTCATCTTTGCCCGCTGGTGGAAAAAAGCAGGTGGCTGCGCGGGAGCGATCGCGGTGGGTGCCGGCTATGTCGCGGGACACGTCCTCGCTGCCGGGTGGTCGCCTTTGCCGCCGCGCCATGCGACCCAGTGGCTATTTTGGTTCGCCGTAATTGGGATGATCACTGCCGTAACCGATGCACTCGTTAGGCCAAAAGGAATGGTTCGCTTCGTCACCTGGGCAGTAATCTGCACGATCGCGTGTCGGTTAATTCTGCAACCGAAATTCAGTTATGTCTGGAGCGCTGCCGAAGGCTGGCTTCGAGTGATTGCGATCGTCTTTGGTGTCGTGGTTCTGAGCTGCTGTCTCGATCTCATCGAGCACAAGCCATTTGGAACCGCGACGCTGTTTTCCGTAACAACGGTCCTCTGCGGAGGCGCCTGCCTCGCATTGGTTCTCTCTGGCAGTTTGTTGCTCGGACAGCTCGCATGCATTCTCACCGCAATCGCGGCCGCAGGCTTTTTTCTGATTATGGCTGTGCCGGCACATTTCCATCCGAGCGCCGCTGTCGCTCCCTTTAGTCTTGTTTGCGCTGGCTTATTGCTGAGCGGCTTCTTCTATGCGGAACTACCGGCCGCGAGTGCGATGCTTCTCGCGCTCGCACCCGCCATAGCTTTGCTTCCCGTCAGCAAAAAGAGTCACTCTCAATCGCGAGTATTGATCTACCGGCTCGCGTTCGTTTCTCTACCGGTAGCCATCGCTGTTGTCCTCGCGTTACACGCCTCACCGCCACTCGACTACTGACGCTTTCAGCGGCAGTTACCTATAGCGCGCGTCCAAGTTTCAGTATCCTGCATCCCTGTGCAGCTCTCTCGAGGGGTGCGCGCATCTTACGCACTCGCTCGCCGATCAGAACGAGCGCTCTTGCAGCTACGACCGAAGGTCGACCGACCAACGAAATTTTTATGCGACGGCATCACCGGAGCGAAATTCAAAAGAAAGGAATCAATATGGACAAACTCGATGGCAAGAAAGTGGCGATCCTCGTGACCGACGGATTTGAACAAGTGGAGATGACCGGACCGCGTGAAGCGCTGGAAGACGCGGGTGCGGAGACAAAAATCGTCTCTCCTGCGGAAAAACAGGTTCAGGGAATGAACCACGCGGACAAGGGCGACAAATTCGACGTCGACGTGCCGCTGGACGAAGCGCGACCGGAAGATTTCGACGCGTTGGTGCTACCTGGCGGATTAATGAACCCGGATGAACTACGCAGCACGCCGGAGGCGCTTGAGTTCACGAGGCATTTTTTCCGGGAGGGCAAACCGGTCGCGGCCATTTGCCACGCGCCCTGGGTGCTGATTGACGCGGGGGTCGTTCGCGGCCGGAAACTTACCTCATGGGAGCACATTCAGACCGATGTGAAAAATGCGGGCGGGAACTGGGTGAACCAGGAAGTGGTCGTCGATAACGGTTTAGTAACGAGTCGCAAACCGGACGACATTCCCGCGTTCAACAAGAAGATGATTGAAGAGTTCGCTGAAGGAAAACATGCCAGGCAAACGCAGATGGCAGGTGCGGAACTTGAAACATAATCAGACCCTGTAGCGCAAAAGCCGGCGGGCGATCGACGGGTTTCAAGGCGGGCGCGTCTGGTTGGTGGCAAATTGCTTGCAGTTCCCGAAGCAGGCTCTCAACGTTTGTCGCTAATTCCCGATGACGACTGCCAACAAGATCACGCTTATCCGGATCCTGATGATTCCGGCTTTTGTGACGATGGCGATTTATTATGGGCAGAGTATTGAGCGCGGAACACCCCTCGAGTGGCAGCGATTTACCGCGATCGTGATTTTCCTGGTCGCGTCTGTTAGCGACGGCTTGGACGGCTATGTCGCACGTCGCTACAACCAACGCAGTTCGCTTGGTGTGGTTCTTGATCCAATCGCCGACAAAGGCTTGCTTCTGAGCGGAATCATTACACTAAGCATCAGCAATTGGAGCAAAGTCGATCCTGATTATGGCCGGTTTCCGGCTTGGTTTCCGGTGCTGGTCATTTCCCGTGATGCTGTGATCCTGGTGGGAACTGGGGTCCTTTATTTTTTAGTCGGTCATGTGAAGGTGAAACCAAACTGGACGGGAAAAGTGGCGACTGTGCTGCAAATGGTGGCCATCGCCTGGGTGATGTTGCAACTGACCTGGTTGCCACTGATCTGGATCGTCGCCGCTGCCGGCTTTTTCACTTTTGTTTCCGGCATCGTTTACGTGCTCGAAGGCGTGCGCCAGCTTCAGGCCGAAGGTCACGCCAATGCCGGACTGCGCTAATTCAACGGCTTTCAAATGAAGCGCGGCCACGATGTTGCCATTGTTGGCCGGCCCAATGTCGGCAAGTCCGCTCTTTTCAACCGGCTCGCCGGCCGTCGCATTGCGATTGTTCATAATAAACCGGGAATCACACGCGACCGCATTTCGACTGAAGCGGAAGCCGAAGGCAAAAAATTCAGACTTTGGGACACTGGCGGAATCGTTGGGGCGGGTGAAACAGAATTGACAGATGAGGTTCGCGCATCAGCGGAACGGGCGATGGAGGAGAGCGCGCTGGTCCTTCTCGTGGTCGATGCGCAGGAAGGTCTAACTCCGATGGACAGGGAGCTTGCTCGCTTTCTCCGACGGCAAAACAAGCCCGTCCTGGTCGTAGTAAACAAAATCGACCACCCGAAGCATGAGCCCAACGCGGCAGAATTCTCCGAGCTCGGCTTCGAAAACGTTTTTCCGATCAGCGCCGCGCACGGAAGGAATACCGGACCACTGCTTTCCGAAATAGCGCGCTTGCTGCCAGAGGAGACGCGAGAAATCGCGACGGAAAGGCCTCTTCCCGTCAAGATCGCGATAGTAGGCCGGCCAAACGCAGGAAAATCGTCGCTGATCAATGCGTTGCTTCGAGATCGCCGGAGTCTAGTGAGTGAAATTCCAGGAACGACGCGTGACTCGGTCGACATTGAATGTGAGCGCGACGGCAAACCTTATTTGCTGATCGATACAGCAGGCATACGCGCGCGCAGCAAACATTCCACCTCGGTCGAAGTATTTTCTGTCATGCGGGCGGAGAAAAGTATCAAACGTGCCGACGTTTGCGTCCTGGTCGTGGATCTGACGGAGGAAGTAAAAGCACAGGATCGCCGGATCGCCGCCTTGATTCAAAAAGCCAGGAAACCTTGCATCATCGTGCTCAACAAATGGGATCTGGTGCGCCCGAAACGCAAGGAGCGGGAGGCGATGGAGCAATTCGTCGAGACGGCCCGGGCGGAGCTCTTCTTTATCGCTTATGCGCCCATTCTCACCATGAGCGCGCGAACAGGAGAGCAGGCCGACCGAATTTTCAAAGCGATCGGGAAGATGGCCAAGACCGCCCATATCCATATTGGGACCGGCAAATTGAATCGCTTGCTTCACGCCGCGTTCGCGTCCAATCCGCCACCAATGGTTGGCAACCGACGCCTGAAATTATTTTACGCTACGCAAGCAGGCGATGACGGGCAGCGCCCCATTCCACCTCCGGAATTTGTCTTGTTCGTTAATTCGCCCGGCTTAGCGACGGACCCATTTAGCCGGTTTCTCGAGTCAAAGATTCGTGAGGTCGAACCGTATACTGGATTACCAATTCTCCTGACATTTCGCGCCCGCTCGGAAACACGCTGAATTCGGAATCCTATACTGGAAGAATGAGTTAGATCGAACATTGGGTGGGCACATTCTGTCTCACAAACACGAATGAAATCGACGCAGGAAATTTCACAGCAGGTGCAGGAACTAAGCCGTTGGATTGTACCGTTGCGCGAACAGGTTGCGCACGTTGTCGTCGGTCAACGCTACCTCGTCGATCGTCTTTTGCTCGGTTTGCTGGCGAACGGTCACGTCCTCCTGGAAGGCGTACCTGGTCTGGCCAAAACCTTAACAGTGAAAACTATTGCGGCCTGCATTCAGACCGGCTTTCAGCGTTTGCAATTTACGCCAGATCTTTTGCCGGCCGACCTGATCGGCACCCTCATTTATAATCCGCGGGACGGCGAATTTACGACCAAGTTCGGGCCAATCTTTTCCAACCTGATTCTGGCGGACGAGATCAATCGGGCGCCGGCCAAGGTACAGAGTGCGCTGCTGGAGGCGATGCAAGAACGGCAGGTCACAATAGGGGAAAAAACCTACACTTTGCCCGATCCATTCCTCGTCCTGGCCACGCAAAATCCGCTGGAGCAGGAGGGCACCTATCAGCTTCCCGAAGCACAGCTCGATCGTTTCATGTTCAAGTTGAATGTGGCCTATCCGCAAAAGACGGAAGAGCGCCGGATTCTGGATTTGATGGCGACTTCGTCGCCCGATCTCAGAGTATCCGGCGTTGTCGACCCGCAACAGATCATCGGCGCGCGTGAGGTCGTGAATTCGATTTATATCGACGATCGGGTAAAGGATTACATCGTCGACCTGGTGTGGGCGACGCGGGAGCCTGCAAATTACAATTTAAAATTGGAGGGCCTGGTCCGTTACGGCGCTTCGCCACGAGCGACGATCTATCTCGCGCTGGCAGCTCGCGCTCATGCTTTTCTCAACGGCCGCGGGTATGTCACACCGCAAGATATCAAAAGTATCGGTCCCGATGTATTGCGACATCGCATAATCGTCAGCTACGAGGCTGAAGCGGAATCGATCACGAGCGAAACAATCATCGAACGTATCTTTGCGGGCTTGCCGGTCCCATAAAGAAGGAAATGGCCACCAAGGAAGAGCGCGCCGAAGAAATTCTGCGTAAGATTCGCGGTCTCGAAATCAAAACGCGAGCTCTGGTCGAAACCGCATTCGCAGGTGACTATCACAGCGTTTTTAAAGGGCGGGGGATGAATTTTGAGGACGTCCGCGAATATCAGCCAGGTGATGAGATACGGGCCATCGATTGGAATGTGACGGCGCGCCTTGGCGCTCCGTTCGTCAAGAAGTTTACCGAGGAACGGGAACTGACCGTCATGTTGATCGTGGACGTGAGCGCGTCGGGTAATTTCGGCAGTACCACGCAATCGAAACGCGAATTAGCGGCGGAAGTGGCGTGTCTGCTGGCATTCAGCGCGATCAGAAACAACGACAAGGTCGGCCTGCTTCTTTTCAGCGATCGGCTGGAGCTCTTTATCGCTCCCAAAAAAGGCCGCTCGCACACGTTACGAATTATTCGGGAGATTCTGTTTTTTGAGCCAACCGGTCGCGGCACGGACGCAGCCGCTGCGCTGCAACATTTCAACAAAATCATTACCCGGCGTGCGGTGGTGTTTCTGATCTCCGATTTCCAGGTCGGGGATTCTTCACGCGAGCTCGCTGTCACGGCAAAGCGGCACGATTTGATTGCGGTCCGTATTCAAGACGAACGGGAACGCGTTTTGCCAAATATCGGGATCGTGACACTGGAAGATGCCGAAACGGGCGAACAGATCGAAATCAATACTGCCGATCGCAATGTGCGCTCACGTTTTTCGTCGCTGGCAGAGACCCGGCAAAACGAACTGGTGCGCGTGCTGCGGCGAAGCAAGATCGATCGAATTGATCTGAGAACGGGCGACGATTACTTACCGGCATTACGAACGTTTTTCAAGAATCGCGAGCGACGGATGATGGTGCGATAACGAATGCAAATCCTGGCGCAGGTATTCCATGATATTTCGCCGCCGGTCGATTATTGGCTGGTGGCGCCGTGGCTGGTTTTCGTGGGCTGCGTCATTGTTCTGCTCCTGATTGGATTGCTCGTTTTCTACGCGCGAAAATTCTTCCGGAAACCACAACCGGAACGATCACCCCGCGATCGTGCCCTCGATGCCCTTGATCAGATCGAATCTGTCATGGAAACAACGCCTCCTTATCAATTCAGCATTCGCGTTTCCGATATTTTACGACGTTTCGTTCTCGAGCAATTCGACCTGCCGATGACGAAGCAAACGTCAGTCGAGTTTTTGAATACTATCTCGTCCTCCGCGAAATTCGGCGAAGATGACAAAACTCTCCTGGCCGACTTTTTGAATCGTTGCGATTTGATCAAGTTTGCGCGCTATGAAGCGACCAACGAGGAGAGCCGCCTCCTGCTTGAAGAAGCGCGTCGCTTTGTGAAAGGAGGCACGCTTGTTCCCGCCTGATTGGTCCGGCGGGTGGGGATTGACGATCGTCTACCCCTGGCTGCTGCTCTTATTATTATTGATTCCTCTCCTTGCCTTTCTTCGCGGGAAATTTGGACCGCGCGCCGCCATTGTTTTTTCCGCAACCTCGCCCTTTCGTGCAATTGGAAAAGGCAGCACCAGCCGGGCCGGTCGTTTTCTACGCGCCCTGGTCTGGATCGCCCTGGCCTCCTTCATAACCGCCCTCGCCCGCCCTCAACTCGGCAAAAGCCACACCCAGGTCGAGGCCAGTGGGATCGACATCATGCTCGTGCTCGATGTCTCCGGTTCGATGTTGACGAAAGACTTCGCTATCGGCGGCGAGGAGGCGACGCGATTGGACGCGGTGCGCGAAGTCACTCGCAAATTCATCGAGGGAAGACCAAACGACCGCATCGGAATGATCGCCTTCGGGACCCGCCCCTACGTGGTCAGT
This sequence comes from Chthoniobacterales bacterium, assembly GCA_036498205.1. Classification (GTDB taxonomy): domain Bacteria; phylum Verrucomicrobiota; class Verrucomicrobiia; order Chthoniobacterales; family UBA10450; genus AV69. Next base: position 9,483 of record DASXIC010000145.1, read on the forward strand.
CCAATGACGCTCGACCATGAATGGCTACTGCAAAACCTGGATCGAGTGCGGATTGGATTGGTAGAAGGGGCAACGGCAATCGGCTCTGCCATCGCCTCAGCGGGAAATAGACTCGAAGACAAACACTCGAAAAGTCGCGTCATCGTTCTCCTGACCGATGGAGACAATAACGCCGGAAAAATTCCACCCAATACCGCGGCCGAGGCTTTGAAAGCCCTGCGGATTAAACTCTACGCCGTCGGCATTGGCACGAATGGTATCGCACCGTATCCGATTTTCGATCCGCGGACAGGAAATCCCCTGACCGATGCCGCTGGCAACGTTTTATATCAGGACGAGCACGTCACATTTAACGAATCGGGGTTGCGTGAAATCGCTCGTCTGGCGGACGGGAAATTCTATCGCGCAACGGACACTCATTCTCTGGAGTCGATCTACAGCGACATCGACAAGCTGGAGAAAACGAAGATTAGCGTGCGAAAATATCAGCAGTATCGCGACCTCTTCCCGCCCTGCATCGCTGTAGGATGCGGCCTGCTGATAGGACAGATTCTCCTCAGCCAGACAATCTGGAGACGTCTACCCTGATGAACTTCGGAGCGCCACAATGGTTTTGGGCTCTGGCAATTCTGCCAGTTTTGGCCTTGCTCTACATGCGAGCGGAGCGTCGGAGCGCGCAAATTCTGCACCAATTCGTTTCGCCGCGTTTATTGCCTCAACTCGCGGGAAACGTTGACCGGCTGCGACGCGCAATTCGGTTTAGTGGCGTCTTGTTGTCGTTGGCTCTTGCCATCGTTGCGCTCGCCCAGCCGCGCTGGGGTTACACCTACGAAGATGTGAGGCGACGCGGGCTCGACCTTCTTCTTGCGGTCGATACTTCACGCAGCATGCTTTCTAATGATGTAGCGCCGAATCGACTCGAGCGGGTCAAACTCGCAGCTCAGGATCTGGTGGCGGAGTTAAACGGGGACCGAGTGGGCTTAATCGCATTTGCCGGCCGCGCATTTCTACAGGCCCCTCTTACCATCGATTACGATGCCGCGATCGAATCAGTCAACGATCTCGATACCAAGACAATACCGGAGGGTGGCACCAACATCAGCGAAGCGATTGCCTTGGCGGTGCGCACGTTCGGTAAAAGCGCCATGGGAAACCGGGCGCTCGTTATTTTCACCGACGGGGAAGAGTTAAGCGGAGACGCAGTTAAAGAAGCAAAAAAAGCCGCTGATGCGGGCGTTCGAATCTTCACTGTTGGAGTAGGCACATCGCAAGGTTCGCTCATACCTGTGACAGGCGAGAACGGCGCCGGCTTTGTAAAGGATGCGAAAGGACAAGTCGTTAAGTCACGGCTCGACGAGAAGCGCCTTCGCGAAGTCGCAAACGCGACCGACGGTACTTATCTACTGTTGCTCAACGGACCGCAAACGATGCGGCAATTATATGAGGAAGGATTGGCCAAGCTGCAAAGTGGCGAAATCGACGTCCGGCTCTCGCGCAGGCCAATCGAGCGATATGAATGGCCATTGGGAGCCGCAATCGTGCTTTTGATTGGAACGCTCTTTGTCAACGATCGCAAACGGACGCGGCGGAGTGCCCGCCGAAGCGTGCCAGTCAAGACTGGGTCTCTGGTCGCTGCATCTTTCCTGCTCGTCGCGACGCAGAGCTTTGGTGTTTCCGGGCTCGAGCTTTACAAGCAAGGAAAATTTGACGAAGCCTACACCCAGTTTCAAAAAGATCTTCAGCGTAATCTAAACCCCAGGGACGCGACGAAGATGCAGTTCGACGCGGGGACAGCGGCGTTTCAGGGCGGCGATTATGACAAGGCTTTGGAAGCGTTCAGCCAATCGCTGGTCGATCCGTCACCGACACTTCAGGAGAACAGCCATTATAATCTGGGCAGGACACTGGAAGACCGGGCGGATATGCGGAAAACCACTGAAGAGGCCCTTCAGGATCTGGAGAATTCGGCCCAGCATTATGAACAATCCTTAAAGCTAAATCCGCACAACCAGGCTGCAGCCAAACACCTGCAGGATGTGAGAAATAAGATCGAGCGATTAAAGAAACATCCCAAGCAGCCGCCGCCTAAACCGCAGCCGGACCAGAAAAAGAACAAATCGAATAAAGATCAGCAGCAGCAAAATCAGCAACAGCAACAGCAACAACAGCAGCAGCAGCAGCAGCAAAATCAGGGGCAGCAGAACCAGCCTGATCAGTCACAACAACAGGCTAAAAATAATCAGCAACAGAATAAGGAACAGAACCAGCAGAATCAGAGTTCAGATAGTGGGAAGGACGGACAACAAAAGGAAAATTCAAAACAACAAGGCTCGGACAAACAGTCCAATTCGGACAAGAACGGTCCGGAAGGTACACCCTCCCCTTCCCCGGGTGAGAGTCCGCAAGATCATGCGACACCATCCAAGCGGCCGCAAAAGGATGGCAAAGGCCAGTCGTCTTCCAATGAATCAAGTACCCCCTCCCCCGAGCCTGGAAAATCGGGTGCAAGTCCTTCGCCATCGCCAGGCGATGGAAATAACGAAAACGGAGGTGCCAGTCCGACGCCGGCGGATTCGCCGAAGAAGCCGCGCGGCGGTGAAATCAAGGCTGCAGGTAATCAGGGCGACGAACGTGACAAGCAGCAAGAGGCCGCTGCGGCGGAAGCGGCGGCGGAACAGCGCGGCGAAATGAGCCCGCAGCAAGCGGAGCGTTTACTAAGAGCAATGAAAGACGAAGAAGCCCGAGTGCAGCTTGATGAACGCAGACCAACGCGTCCTGTCTATAACGACTGGTGACAAGATGAAACTTCGGAACGGTGCATTAGTTGCGGCCAGCTTGCTGGCGATATCTACGATCGCCCCGCACGCATTTGCCGATTCACCCAGTGTCACCGCTGTCCTGACTAGCTCGGAAGCCGCGCTGGGTCAGCCGGTACATCTTCAAATACAGGTTAATGGCGTTGCCAGCGTCGAATCACCACGATCGATCGATGTAAACGGGCTCGATATTCGCTATTCCGGCGAATCGCAAAATTTCGCGCTGCGCAATTTCCAGATGAGTTCCAGCATCACGATCGACTACACAATCATGCCGGTGAAAACGGGAACGTTTAAGATTCCTCCACAAACGATCCGTGCGGCCGGGACGAGCCTTCGCACGCCGGAGCTTACCTTGCGAGTGGTCGATGCAGGAAATCGGGCCGGCGGCGGAGGAGGCGGCAATTCTTCCGCCCAGCCAAACGCTCCTTCGAGTTCGGAGGGGAAGATCGCATTCGCGGAACTGATTGTTCCAAAAAAGAGCGCATTTGTGGGAGAAACACTTCCGGTCGTTATCCGAATTGGATTTGGAACGCGGACGCGAGTTTCAAACTTCGAACCACCGTCAATTGAGGGACAAGGATTCACTTTGCAAAAACTCGGCAAGCCGCAACAGAACACGGAAAGAATCGATGGCCGCTACTATGACGTGCTTACCTACAAGACGGCACTTTCCGCCGCGCGCACCGGGAGCTTTACTCTTGGACCGGTGGAGATGAAGGCGCTGGTTCTGGTGCCGCGCCGCAGCTCTGGACAGCGCCATTCCCCCTTCGATCCATTCAATGGTGAGGATCCGTTCTCCGATCCATTCTTTACCGACCCTTTTAGCGCGTTGGCTGAACGTCGCGAAATCACGATCAAAAGCGAACCGGTTGAGCTGGAGGTAAAACCGTTGCCACCCGGCGCCCCAGCGACATTCGATGGCGCGGTGGGAAATTTTTCGATCACGGCTGAGGCAAATCCGAAGCGGGTGCAAATAGGCGATCCGATAACGATCAAGGCGAGTATCTCCGGGCGCGGGAATTTCGATCAGGTGAATGCCCCGAAACTGACGGACGATCGCGGTTGGCACAAATATCCGCCCTCTTCCAACTTCAAGCAGGACGATGACGTAGGGATAAGCGGAACGAAAACGTTTGAGATGGTTGTTTCGCCCAATGAGAACAAATCGTCCGTTCCACCTCTCGAATTCACCTATTTTGATCCTGTGAAAGAACGCTACGTTACCGTTCAATCCAATGGGCTGCCCGTGGCAGTGGAAGGAACACCGCAGCAACCACCTGCCGCTACGTCCACGAGTCCGGCCGGCGCGATGGCGCAAAACCCCCCAAAAAGCACTCCGGGAATTCTACAGCAAATAGCCGAGCCCGGAAAACTCGTCCATACCTTCGCGCCGATCTATACGCGAAAGGAATTTTGGTTCGTGCAACTGTTGCCGCTGACCTTGGCGGCGGCGCTTGCAGGCTGGAGAATTCGCAGGGTGCGCCAATCGAATCGGGCTGCCATTCGGGCGGAAAAGTGGCAGCGAGAGTCGGACGATCTGGTGCGGAAGCTCCGCCGTGCCGATCTTGAGCCGCGCGAATATTTTGCAGACGCATCGCGTATCGTGCAGTTAAAGACGGCGTTGAAGGAAAACGTGGAGCCGACGGCCGTTGACGCCGAGGTTGCCGCACGCGCATTCGCCCTGGATGAAGAACAAAGCGACCGTTTGCGTCGCCTTTTCAACACCAGTGACGAGCTGCGCTACAGCGGGTCGATCAATGGCTCGGTTTCGCAGGACCGGCGACGGGAAGCATTAGAATTAATTGAGGTTCTGCGAGTATGAGACGTCTTTACCTAATCACAATTGGGGTGGTCGCGAGTAGCATTTTTGTCGCATTACCTGTCCAGGCTGCGGCTGATGATTCGACCACACGATTCCAAAAGGCGAATAGCGAATTTGCAGATGGCAATTTTAAAGATGCCATCGCGAATTATGAAGCGATTGTGAAATCCGGCGAGTGGAGCGCAAACCTTTTTTATAACCTCGGCAACGCTTATTATCGCGATCAGGATTTTGGGCGGGCGATTCTTAATTATGAACGGGCGTTGCGACTCGATCCGCATCATCCCGAGGCAGGAGCAAATTTACGGCTGACACGCGATGAAACGCATGCCTTGGAATTGCCGCCTTCGCTGGAGGAGAAATACCTGGGTCCGGTCGATCCCTCGATTCTGGCGGTCGCCGCAGCTGCGCTTTTTTGGGTCGCTATTATTTTGCTGGTGATTCGGGCGCGAGGTGGAGCATTGGCCGGCGCCATCGTCTGCCTGATATTATGCAGCGCTTGTTCTTTCGCGCTCTATTCGATCGAGAGCGGTGTAGCCGGGAAAACGGGAGCCGTGACAGTCGGAGGAAACACTGAGGCGCGCATTGCCACTGCTGATTCCGCGAAGAGCGTCCTGGCGCTGCCTCCGGGAAGTGAAGTCTTGATCCTGCAACCGCGTGGTGACTGGAACTACGTGGCGCTTCCGAACGATCAGCGCGGCTGGATTCCGGCCAAGGCAGCGGAGCAAATTCAATTGTAACTTTGCCCGTACCGGTGGCGCACGGTTGCGCGAAATCGGCGATGTTCGCGTAGTCGACTGTTGAGAAGAGGACAAATGCTTCCATCTTCCAGCTGATGAATGCGGAGATGGACATCGGAACGAACAAAAAAGCGTTCCAGATCAATCTCGACGGGAAACGCTACGGCACCTTCGCCGAGGTCGGCGCGGGCCAGGAGGTAGCTCGTCGCTTTTTTCATGTTGGAGGAGCGTCGGGCACGGTCGCGAAAACCATGTCCGCGTACGACATGACCTTCAGCGACGCTATTTATGGCCCGTGCGATCGTTATGTCAGCCGCAATCGCCTGCTAACGATGCTCGATCGCGAGTACAGCCTCCTGATTGAGCGGCTCGACAAAAAACTCGGTCATCAGCGCACCTTTTTTGTTTTTGCCGACACCGTTGCGGCCCGCAGTTTCAAGCAACATAGCGAATCGCACGGATGGCTGGGAGTCCGCTTCCAGACGGAATGTCGCAAGCAACCGAGCCAGATCATCATCCATGTTCGCATGCTGGACGAAACAAACGTCGCCCAGCAGGAAGCTCTCGGCGTGATAGGGGTAAACCTGATCCATGGCGCGTTCTACCACGACAAAGCTGAGGAATTGATTTCGTCATTGCAGGAAAACCTGGCGCCAGGCCGGATTGAAGTCGACATGATCAAGTTCTCCGGACCCGCGTTCGCCCAAGTCGATAACCGGCTAATGAGCCTGCAACTGGTAAGTCAGGGACTAACCGATGCCGTCATGTTCACTCCTGACGGCGAGACCGTGCAACCGGCCGACGTCCTGCATAAAAAGGCGATTCTGGTCGAACGCGGCAGTTTTCGCCCGGTGACCTATGCGACCAACGATATGCTGGACGGAGCAAAGCAGAAATTTCTGCGGGAGTCAGACTGCAGCGAGCAAGAACTTGTAGTCCTGATGGAAATGACATTAGAGAACCTGCTCGCGGAAGGGCAGCTGAATCACGCCGATTTTCTTGCGCGTGTAGACATTCTGGGCGCACTCGGCCGAACGGTCCTCATTTCCAAATTCGGAGAATACTACCGGCTCGCTACTTATCTTTCGCGTTACACGAACCGTCTTATTGGACTGGTCATGGGTGTGCCAAGTCTCCTGCAAATCTTTGACGAGAAATACTACCTCAACCTCGAAGGAGGAATTTTGGAAGCGCTCGGGCGGATGTTCAAAGGCTCGCTCAAGCTCTACGTCTATCCAATGATTGATGAAGCGACGGGAAAGATCGTTACGGCAAAGCAGATCGAAGTCGCTCCGAATCTGAAGTCACTTTTTCAGCACTTGATCGACAACAGTTACATTGAAGAAATCACGGAGTACCACCCCGAATATTTGAAGATTCACCCGCCAGACGCCCTGGCCAGGCTCCAGACCGGCGACAGCAGTTGGGAAACCATGGTTCCCCCGGAGGTGAAGGAGATGATCAAAGAACGTGGTTTTTTCGGTTGCCGCCCTTCTTCGGCGGCGGCGTAACCCTGACGGGGAGCCGCGGCGGAAGTGCGTCGCTGGGCATGCTTTCCGCTACATGCAGCAGAAGCATCCCATGGCAAAACGCGGAAATTCTGTCATAGGCATTGACCTCGGCAAGCGCAGCTATAAAGCCGTGCTGCTGAACAAGAAGAGCGAAACCCGCTATCTCTTGACCAGCTTTGCATCGCACGAAGTTCCGGAAGAGCTCGGCACGCCCGACGATATCGCGCAACACCTCAAACAACTATTGCGCGAACTCGGAGGGCAAACCAAAAGCTGTGCCCTCGCGATTTCCGAACCCGATTCGCTGCTGCGGATTATCGAACAGCCAAGCACGCCGCCGGAACTCTTGCGCAATGCACTGCGCTATAACGGACTGACAATGCTTAATCAGGAGTGCAAAGACTTCGTTCTCGACGTCGCTTCGATTTCACCCAATGGCTCGGTTGCCTCGGGCGCAACTCCGGTTGACGGAGAAAGCGCCGCCGCCGTGCAGGCGCCCGTGGCTACCCAAATGCGCTATCTCGTCGGCGGAATGCTGCGGTCACAGGTGAAGCTGATCTCGGAGGCGGTGGAAAAAACACGGCTGTCGGCGGAATTACTTCAGCTCGCGCCAGTATGTTCGCTCAATGCTTTTGAATTCTCCTACCCGGAAGTCCACGGCAAGGAGGCGTTTCTACTACTCGATATGGGCCACTTGCAAAGCACCGTCCTGATCGGCCGGAACGGCGAACTTACCTTCACCCGCTCATTCGATTACGGGGGCAAACATTTTATGCAGGCTCTTACCGCTGACGGCGCGCTCGACGCACAGGCTGCGCATTTAATGATTAAGGCAGGCGACGCCGGAATGGCGGAGATTTGCCGCAACACCCTGTCGCGACTGGCAACCGAAGTGCGCAATTCGATTGGGTTTTTCGAAGGACAACACGAGACCCCAATTCATCGGATCTTTGTTTCGGGTGGCCTCTCCCGGGCGGAAATGATTCTGCAAACACTCAGCGACGAGCTGAGCCTGCCCTGCGAAATTTGGGACCCACTTGAAAATTGTGAAGTCGCTCTGCCGTCGGCGAAACGCAAGAATCTGCAGAACGAGTTCACCTCGCTGAATGTCGCCTGCGGGGCCGCCTTTGAATATTTGCGGAGCTAAACATCCATGCCTCTGCAATTAAATCTGCTTCACGAAGAAGTCGCGCAGGAGCGCCAAAGAAAACGCGATCCGCTCAAGATCAGTATGTACGTCGGTGCCGGCGTGGCAGCTCTTCTGGCTTTGAACTACTTATGGAGTGCCTATCGCACTTTGAGTATCAAAGCCCATCTCAGCACGGTCGAACGCAACTGGGCGAAGGTAGAACCGCAAGTTACAGCGGCGCAGAAGCGGGCGGAGGAACTAAACGGAATAATCGGGACTACCAAGACTCTCGACCAAATTATTGATGGTCGCTTCTATTGGGCTCCAATGCTGGAGAAAATTTCCCGCTGCGTCACCCCCAATCTTCAGATCACCAATCTTGATGGAATGGTGGACGAAGAAAGCAAAGCGATCAGTATCTCGCTGGAAGGAACTGCCGCCGGGCGTGAACCGCGGTCAGTAGCGGAAGATTTTCGTCAAATGTTACTCGAACAGGTTGGGAAAGAGCGACCTGTGGTCAAAGTCGAATTTAAGGCGCTGGAGGACCTCGATACCCTCGTCAACGTCGGAGGCAGCAACGTTCCCGCAGCCCACTTCATCGTCTCGGTAAGCTTAAGCAATGGATCGAAAACTCCGCCCCCTGGACCAGCGGATCGCAAGTCCAAACCGACCAAGGAAGAATCGTAGGGTGAACAAGGAACACACAAAAAAAATCATTCTCGGCGGGATCGGGTTGATCGTTTTGCTTTACGTCTACTTCTCGTTCTTCCTCGGACCGCTGAATAGGACCCGCTACTCGATGGCGGCGAAACTGGGCGACCTGCAAAATAAGGTAATGTCGTCCAAGGAAGAAATCGCGAAAACGGCGAAACTGGAGGAAAGTGCACGCGCTGCCACCGCTCGCTATAACGCCCTGCGCACGCTCACTCCGGATGGCGCTCCAATCGCATGGTTTCCGCCGCGGATAAAAGCTTTTCTTGTTAGTCAGCGGATCGATAAATCCTCCACCCGACTGGAGACGACAACTGGTTTTCCAGAAAAAGAGCTGGCCGCGTGGAATCGCTACACCTGGATCGTCGATCTACCCCAGGCTGATTTCCAGACACTTGGCCGAGCGCTTGCCTCGCTGGAAAATTCTGAACCGCTCCTTTCGATTACGCGGCTACACATTCACGCAATGACGGAAGATCCGGATCTGCAACAGGTCTCCTTGACGGCATCGACGATCATCGGGAAGAAATGAAGACAATTGTGCTGATTTATTTCCTGGCATGTGGCGCATTGGCACTCGCCGAGGACGGGCCTAAAATCGAGCTAAAGCATCGCTCCTCCTTTAACCAGGACGCGGAGTCACGTAATCCGTTTTGGCCGATCGGCTGGAAGCCAACCGCCAAAGTTTCAAATTCGAATGCCGAAAATGCCGGTCCCACCGTTCCTACCGGCGCATTCGCGGTGACCTCGATTACCCTCGATCCAGGCGCGCATTTCGCGATAATCAACGGAAAGGCCATCGGCGAAGGCCAGCAGTTCGGATTGCAAGTGGGCAGCCAGGTTTATCAGATCACGGTTAAACGGATCGAGGATGGCCGTGTTGTTTTGCTCCGCCACGATCAGGAAATCGTTGTTCCATTGCGAAGAAAATAGCTTTTGCCGGGGAAACGAAATTCCTGATAATTTTTGAATTGCGTTCCGCGCTGGAATAGGCATGTTCGGCCGCCGCACCCTCTTTGAAATCATAAGAGTTTTCCAGCAAATTCCATATTTTCCAGCTATGAAATTAACTGCCCTTTTCTTCCTTTCTTTCGCCATCACCGCTTTTGGACGTTCTCCAGCCGGTAATTTTAATGAAGCTCTGGGCGCGAAATTTAGTCGGCAATCTTCACAGCAGCCAAGCACGTTACCCGCTGCAGCTCCGGATTCGATTCACCGTTGGAACCGGATCGCGATCGATGCTACTGGCCTTGATCACACGCCGCCGGCGCCGGGTGAAAATCGTGCTTTCGGCGAACAACTCGGTCCCGGCCGCTCCAGCCGGGCGATGGCGATTGTCCACATCGCCATGTTCGATGCCATAAACGCTACGGCTGGCCGTTACCAGAGCTTTACCGGCGTCACAACGCGCGTTCGCGGGTATTCCGTGGCTGCGGCAGTCAGTCAGGCCGCGCACGACACACTGAGTTCCTTGTTCACCGCGCAGAAGCCTGCTTTCGATGCAGCGTTGGCTAGCGACCTGGCTGCT
>DASXIC010000146.1:0-5342 GCA_036498205.1 Chthoniobacterales bacterium
CATTAACCAAAAGAGGAAGTATCGTATGAAACGATTGTCCTTGGCAGCAGTCGGCGTCGCAATCGCTCTCTCTCTCGGCGCGCAAACGACGCCTGACGAAAAGAAGCAGGAGCCGGCCCAGCCCGAAGCAAAAGCCAAAGCGGAACAGAACACCAAAGCTGACGAGAAGAAGACTTCGACTGGTGCCGCGACTAAGCAAGATGAGCGCGTCAAGACTGGGTCGAACGAGCGCGAGGGCGCCCAGGTCGAGCAAGGCGGAAAGGTTTCGTATAGCACCACCGTCTTTCGAAATGGGCGCAACAGCACCGAGCGTCTCGCCCTGCATCGCACCTTCCGTGAGCGGACCGATATTCATTTCGGAATGGGTTCCCACGATCGGCTTTGGTGGCTTGGGAGGTACTCCATCGTGCTGGTGGACGGCTGCCACTACTATCTGGCCGACGACGGTTGCTGGTATCCCGCCTATGGGTTCGATCGACGTTGCAACTATCCGGCCGAGGTAGTGTATTGTCAGTAAACTGTCTGTGAACGGCGGCGGAACCGCCCATGCGCTCTTATCCGTTGGCCCTCAATGTTATCAGCTTTTGCTGGATGCTATTTGCGGTCGTTTGGTTATTGGCCGCGTTCGCGACCAAGCAGACCGTTTATCGGGAAAGCAGACTGCAACGATTACGCTATATAATACCGCTACTGCTCGCCTGGTTTTTGCTCGCCAAAGGCCATCGCCTTACCGATCCGCTTAACTATCGCGTCATTCCACACGTGGACGCACTGGCGTGGATCGGCGCCATGCTATGCATCGCCGGCCTGGCGTTTTGCATCTGGGCGAGGTTCACGCTCGGACGCAATTGGAGCGGCGTCGTGACATTCAAAGGCGGGCATGAACTGATCACCCGCGGGCCTTATGCCTTCGTGCGTCACCCAATTTATACCGGACTACTAACCATGTTTGTCGCGACCGTGATCGTGCTGGGCCACGTCGCCGGAATTATCTCCATACCGTTCGTGTTGGTGAGCTTTTGGATAAAATTGCGCTACGAAGAAAAGCTCATGTTAGAGAAATTTCCGAATGAGTACGCGGCCTATCAGCGCCGTGTAAAACGCCTCATTCCATTTATTCTTTAACGGCGTGGGCAATTCGCACACCCGAGAATGTCTCGCGTCTGCTCGCAGCCGTCCGCAACTTCGAGAAAATTATCGGGTTCAATCCGGCAACAACGGAAGGATATCTCATCATGGCGACGAAATTTTTTGCGATAGCATTGGCGGTATTCGTGTTCGGATCTGTTGCCCGTTCGAATGCCGGCACCGAGGTCATTCCGGGTTACAGCGCTCCCGCGCCGACTTACAATTACGCGCCGCCGCCGCCCCGCCCGGTTTACTACCCTCCGCCGCCGGTTAATGTTCTTGTTTTTCCGGCCTACGGTTATTACGGGCCGCGGTTTGGCGTCCACCGATTCTACGGTCGCCACGTTTTTTTGCGTCCGCACCATCAGTGGCGATAACGATCCCTAGCTGTGGTGGCGGCCGTCTCGGCTGCAATCCGAATTACAAATAACGCGGCCGAGGTTTCGTTTCGCTCCTGGAGCATCGCTTGGCTTGCTATTTCCCGCGGACTCAATCTGCGGAAATCTGCGAAATCTGTGGAAGGACGGTTTTTCCCTAAAAAGATCTTTGGCGCGGATCGGTGGAGTGCTTGATTCAAATTGATGGACCGATTCGTCGATGTTGCGGTCGAGCAATTCGCTCGTGATCACACCGAGCCAGAAACCGATTTGTACGCTCGTCTTCGGGAAGAGACTTACCGAGAAATGGACCGGCCTCAGATGCAGGTAGACCTAATCGAGGGTCGTTTTCTCAAAATGCTGGTCCGTCTGACCGGCGCCCGGCTTGTTCTCGAGCTTGGAATGTTCACCGGTTACAGCGCCCTGATGATGGCTGAAGGTTTACCTGAAGACGGGCGTCTGATTACGTGTGAGATCGACCCAAAAGCCGAGGCGATTGCGCGACGCTACTTCGCGGAAAGCCCGCACCGAGATAAAATCACGATCCGAATGGGACCGGCGTTGGAGACAATCAAAACGTTAAATGGTCCGCTCGATCTGGTTTTCATCGATGCCGACAAACCTAATTACGCAAATTATTACGAAGCATGCCTGCCGTTACTCAGGCCGGGTGGACTGATCGTGGCCGACAACGTCCTGTGGAGCGGCAAAGTCCTGCATCCCAACGACGCTGATGACTACGCCATCGTTGCCTTTAACCGTTTGGTCCAATCCGACCCGCGAGTTGAAAATGTCTGCCTGACCGTTCGAGACGGTATGATGCTGGCGCGTAAAAAATTTAGCGAGTTAGCGATTCAGTGATTTAGCGATCTACACCCCGTCACTGATCACAGGTCACATGTCACAAGTGACCGCGCTGTCCTCCGTTCTCTGTCTTCTGCAGTTGCAGCCGTGTCGGCTGCATTTTCTACCCCGCAGGTCGCAGCCACCACCGATTGAAGCCATGAAGCGGGCTAATGCCCTGCGCGATGTACCAAGAGTAGGTGTCTTCTATGGTGGCCGCCAATGGGCGAGACGAATAGCTTAGCTCACGCGATGCGCGGTCCGAGCTAACGTACCAAAAATAGTGAAGCAGACGAGCGGCCTGCCGGGACGGATACGCCTCTCTTTGAGTGAATCGCGACCGAAGTTCGCAGCATTCCGCCATGACCCCCATCATCCACTGCGGTAGGACCGCGAATGCTCTGGGCCTCCATTCAGCTACTGCCGCCAGAAGTTGCAGGAATCTGGCCACGGTATGGTTTTCGCCACCAAGGATGTATCGCTTGCCGGTAACACCGTGCTCGGCCGCGAGCAGATGCCCGGTCGCGACGTCGCGAACGTCGGCCAGATTATATCCGCCGGGCGGTGCGACCGGTATGCGGCCACGCCAGTAGCGGCGGCAAAATCGGCCCACCATTGACAGCTCGGGATCATCCGGACCAACGAGATATCCGGGATTCGTCACCACCACATCCTGTTTTGCCGCCAAAACCAGCTCCTCAGCAACTCGCTTGGTCCGGACATAATCGACTCGGAGCCGCCCAATGGTGAAAGGACTGTTTTCATCCAGCACATTCCCGTCTCGCGTTGCTCCAATCGTGACGATGGAACTGACATGGATTAGCCGGGCTTTGGCCGCGGCGGCGAGGACATTGAGCGTGCCCCGCCGGTGCACGTCGTCCATTACTTTCAAAGCCGCGCCCCAAAAGGCAACGACACCGGCTGCATTGAAAACGATGTCGCAGCCCCCGATTGCGTGACGGACCGAAGCCGCGTCGCGCAAATCACCGATAACCAGTTCAACGGGTTCAAGCTTGTGGATCGGGTGATCGGCTCGCGGCGGCAGCGCCAGGACGCGCACCCTCGCGCCTAACTCAACCAGCTGGCGAACGATATGCCAGCCGAGAAAGCCCGTTCCACCGATCACGGCTACTTGTCGGCCACGCCAGAAATCCGGGTTAGCTTGCATTCGCGGTTGTTGACGCCGTCTATTGTTGTATCGAAGACACCTTCCTCACGGGCAATCTTAATTTCAGATTTCAATAGTCCATGGTCCTCTGGTCAGCGATCTCGGGCTGTAGTGGCAGCGGTGGCGGCTGCAATCTCTCATCACTCGTCACATGTCACTCGTCACTTCTTGGGCTAGGATCCTCCTATGCCCAAAAAAGAATATTCCGCTCCGCCGCCGATGACGATTGATCCCAACAAGCAGTACTCCGCCACCTTCAAGACATCGCGGGGAGAAATCGTCTGCGACCTCTTCGCCAAGGACGCTCCGAAAACGGTCAACAATTTCGTTTTTCTCGCCCGCGAAAAGTTTTACGACGGCACGCTCTTTCATCGCGTGATCGCCGACTTCATGGTCCAGGGTGGTGACCCGACCGGCACGGGGCGCGGCGGCCCGGGTTATCGATTTGAAGACGAAGTAAAAAACAACCCGCGCAAACATCAGGTCGGCAGCTTGTCCATGGCCAACGCCGGCCCGGACACAAACGGCAGCCAGTTTTTTATTACCCACGTCGCGACCGATTGGCTGAATGGCAAACACACCGTCTTCGGCCAGGTTCGTCAAGGACAGGAAGCCGTCAACGCCATTCAGGCGGGCGACGAGCTGGTTTCGGTAACGATTGCCGACCAATAAGTTCGGTGTAGCCACGGCTTTGTGAGCCGTCCTCTTGTCATTTCTATGAAGTTGTGGTGGCGGCGTCCCGCCCGCATCTCGTTACTCGTCGCTTCTTCGAGAGGCCGGCTCTGTTGAACGTCTCCGTCCTCAACTTCTCAACCGCTCAACTTCGGTTGCCTCGTCACTGGTCCCTTCTTAGTTGTCACTTCTCACTTTTTTTGTGAATGGCCAGACCGCGATCGATAACAGCCCGAGAATAAACCCAGCCGCGGCTAATTGTTTTGGCCCGACCGGTCCCCATTTCGTCGTCATGAAAACAAGACTCTGGTCAGGGATCAGAAGGAGAAAACCTGCCAGGACAAAAAACATCACTGCGCTCATGATGAATGAGCTGGGTTTGATGATAGTGCCGCCCGGCATCAGCCCCCAAGAGAGAGCATTTCGATTGCCACCAGATGCAGCTCTGACCCGCAATTAAACCGTAAATTTTGGTGTGCTGCTTTTAATTTTTTGGTATCCAGGCTGTGATTCTTCAATGCTTTCTTGCCTAACAATCGATCGATCTCACAATGCGCAACAGCTCGATCAAGTTGGGTCGATAACAAGTTTTAATCCATCACGTTCTTTCTGCTTGACCTTTCGTCAGCCATTTCGGACAGCATGGCTAGTGTTACTCCCCATGTCGCTACTCAATATGGCGATGCTAGGCTGTTCCGCGACTACCGGGACCGTAGTAGCGCGTTCGCGCACTGCCCAGCGAGCAGTCGTTCAAGATGTTTACTCCTTTGGTTTTGAGATCCGAAATCGGAAAGACGACGAAGGTTTTACCATAGGCTATCGGCATTCAGTCTATATTTATCCGGCTTCTAGTTCTAAGGTCGATGCGTGGAGTTTTGGTTTTGTCCGGATCGATGACCAAGCTTTGGTTAAGCGGTTGTTCCAACATAGCGGCTTGGACGTCCAGGTAGGTAAGACATCCGGATTTTCTTTGGGATACGGGGAACAGGCCTATTCAGCTTACGATCTTACAAAGTCGCAGGTTACAAGTGTCAAATATAAAGCTTCCGACCCGTTAGCTACAGAGGTGGACCTTCAATCGGACTGAACGTTATGCCTAGAGTTTCATTTGGCTTGATTGTCACGCTCGTGGTCTTCTCTTTCGGTTGCGCGAA
>DASXIC010000147.1:0-25816 GCA_036498205.1 Chthoniobacterales bacterium
GACCGTTTTACCAAATGCGGTGCGCACAATTACTCCCGGCGAATCCGGCATTTCGGAAGAGCCGAGCGGAAGCCGGTCGCGGATGGTTGCAGTGGGAGGGACTCCAAAACGCCCCCGCGACTTACCACCGGCGGTGGCACTGGCGCTCGAGCCCCGCGTGGAGCGTGTGTTGTCGCTCGCGCTCAGCGATGTGATCGGCCAGATGCCAGAAGGTTACCTCAAGCCGCGGGAGAGTTTTGATGCGACGCGGAGGGTATTGCTGAAAGCCGCTGACGTCGAAAAAGGGATGGCAAGCGGACGGCCCCGAATGGCAATAGCGACGCTCTACCAGCAGATGCCGGAAATTTTCATGCACAGTGTGCCGGCATCGGATGCGGCGCTGGTGGATCTTCCGTTCGAGAAAGTCATAGAGGAACTCTCGAACTTACGTGTGCGACACGATCAGACGGAAGAGCAGGTCGCGGCACAATACCAGACGCCATTTCTGCAGGTGACACTTGAAGAGTCAGAACGGTTTGGAACGAAAATGGAGCCTGTCCAGGTAGCTGAGTTTCCCCGGATGCGAATGGGAATGCCGCCGGCCACGGCCGAGGCGATCGCAGCGGCGGAACCGGAGCCGGCCGCGCAGGAGAAATTCACGCCGTCGCATATCGGTCCGGAAATCCCGTCCCGACCGGCTTCGCGAGAGTTGCCTGCCAGGGCTCCTGTTCCCCCGATGCGGAAGGATGAGGAGACACAGACTGTCCCCAAACCTGGGGGCGCGGCGCCCGAAAACCAGCCTGCCGCGCGCATTCCATTTTCACCGCAGCCTGCGCCGGCAGAGAAAATCCCATCGCCCTCCGCAGACGAGCAGATACCGGAGAAAAATTTGTCAAATGGAACGGGTGAGCCCGTGTTTCCGCGAGTTCCAGCCTCCAGCGGGCCGCCCGTTCCGCCTCCTGCTCCTGTCGCGCCAACACGAATTCCATTTAAATTGGCGCCGCTGTCCGAGGCAAAGCCCGAACCGGAGCCAGCTCCGGCTCCCGCCCCCGCTCCCGCCCCAGCGCCTGCTTTCACATCATCGAAAACGCCCAAGGTTTCGATTGCCGCAGCACCGACACAGTCGCCCGCATCAAGCGAGGCGATGGTAACGCTGTCGTTGCGGCCGATCCTGGAAAGCCTGCCACCGATCCAAATTGCCGGGGATGTTTTGTCAGTGCCGGCGGACACGAAGATCTCATTCCGTTTTGCGCTGATCGCGCCGCAGCTGGCCAGCGGAAAGGTCGTGATTCAACCGAAGGATTTTTGCTCCGCGCTGCCATCGGCGCATCGCGATCTTTTCCTGCCCGATGCCGTCGATGTACCGGTGCAGCTTTCATTGCCTGACGTCCTGGCGAATCTGCCAGGCAATGCTTTGCAGATGCGGGAGGATCAGGAAATAGTCACTCAGGACGAAGTTTTCGAGACACCGTTCTCGACCAAGGCAGCGGAGGATGCGAAACGCTTCGGATCCGGTGGAGTGCAGGATGCTGCGCCTGGAGTTTCGGCCCAACAGCGAATGGCCGAGAAACCCGCGAATGAGGCCAAGGAGACAAGCGGTCCGACGCGAATGGCCAAGGTCGAGCCTGCGAAAGTCGAAAGCGCTCCGGTTGCCACGCCGATGCCGCCAGAAACAGTGGCCGTCGTCGAGTCGAGGTTTGACGCGAGGGAAGCGGTGGCAAAGGCGAGCGCGCTCGCAGGGGTGGGATCGTGCAGCATCATCTTCGCCGACGGGCTGAGTATCGCCGGCAATATTCCGGGTGAAATGCACGTCGATGGTTTAAGCGCAGTGGCACCAACGTTGCTGAAGAAGCTGGAGAAACATATGCTGGAAACGCAACTCGGAGCGCTGACCTGCCTGACCGTTCACGGAGAGAAATCGCCCGTGACCTTCTTCGCGTCTGGAAACATCTGTCTCACCGTAGTGCACGACGGCTCGGGGCTTGGCGAACCGACACGGCGCGAGCTCGCTACCATCACGCAGGAACTTTCACGCACCTACGCCCAACCGGGGACCGCTCATGTCGATCATTAATTACGCCAGCCGCGAGATCCAATTCAAGATCGTCTATTATGGGCCGGCGCTCTGCGGAAAGACGACCAACCTCGGCTACATCCACCAGCGGATCAGCCCGCAAAATCGCGGCGATCTGGTCTCGCTCGCAACTGCGGCCGATCGCACCCTGTTCTTCGATTTTCTCCCGCTAAATGCCGTCGTCATCAAAGGTTTTGTTACAAAATTCCAGCTCTACACCGTGCCCGGCCAGGTGATCTACAACGCGACGCGTCAACTCGTCTTGCGCAGCGTGGATGGGATTGTTTTCGTGGCCGACTCGCAGTGGGAAAAAATGGAGGAGAACGTCGAGAGTTTTAAAAATCTGGAGGACAACCTCGCGAAACAGAACATGTCCCTGGACGACGTCCCTTACGTTTTGCAGTACAACAAGCGCGACCTGCCGAATATCGCGCCGGTGAATTATCTCGAGTATGTGTTGAACAACCGGAAGAAGCGGGTGCAGAGCTTTGAAGTGGTTTCCAGCACCGGCCAGAACGTTTTTGCGACGCTTAACGCCGTCTCGCAAATCTTGCTCCATAAATTCAGCAAACAAAGCGACCGCAGCTCCGCTTCCTCAGGCAGTGGTCAGACGCACGTTGCACCGCAGCCGCAGGGCGCAAACGCATGAACGCGATCCCCGTTCTCACAATCAACGACGTCGCAACCCTCGATGGTGTCCTGGCCGATTTCCTGAAGAAGGCGGAAGCGGAACTCACCGTAGTGATCGATCGCGGCGGCAACGTCATCTCGCAGTACGGCGACATGACGGTGATGGATGTGACCATCATCGCCGCGTTGGCCGCGGGATCTTTTGCCGCGACTCGTGAACTGGCCCGGCGGATCGGCGAAATCGAATTCAACGCGCTTTATCACCAGGGAAACGGCAGTCACATTTTCATGAACTCGGTCGACGAAGAAACGATCATGATCACCGTCTTCGGCCCGAGAACGACCGTGGGACTGGTGCGCTTTTATTCTACTGGCGCGGCGCAGCAGGTCGCAGTCCTGCTCAAGTCGATGCAAAATGCGAATCATACTTTCACATTCGAGGCGTCGGACATTTCGACCGCGCCGATCTTTACCGACTCGATGCCGGCCCCGACCGGGTCCAGCTGATCCTTTTTTTTGGAACCTGGTTCTGTCCGCTGAGGTAGGGGCGGTTGACCACAACCGTCCGGGCGACTGACTCAGTCGTCCCCAGCCAGGGACGATCTCGGCCGAGACGGCGCGCGATGTCCGTTTTTGTTACGCGGGCTCCTAGCCGGTGAATTCCTTCGCCGCCAGGGTGGCGTTGTGTCCGCCAAACCCGAAGGAGTTGTTCAGCGCTACTCGAACTTTTTTTTCCCTGGCCATCTTCGGAGTAAAATCGAGATCACACTCCTCATCGGGATTATCCAGGTTGATCGTCGGTGGAATGACACCGTCGCGAATTGCCAGCGCGCATGCCGCCATTTCAACAGCTCCAGCCCCGCCAAGTAGATGACCGGTCATCGATTTGGTGGAACTGATGGAAACGCTTTTGGCCTTCTCGCCAAAGACTGTCTTAATCGCGCGTGTTTCCGCGATGTCGCCTAGCCCGGTCGAGGTGGCATGTGCGTTGATGTAATCGACCTCATCGACTGAAATTTTCGCGTGTTCGAGCGCGAATTGCATCGCCCGGGCTGCTCCGGCGCCATCGGGTGGCGGAGCAGTCATATGAAAGGCATCCGCGCTCAAGCCGTAGCCGACCAGCTCGCAGTAAATTTTCGCATTCCGTTTCTTTGCACGTTCGAGTTCCTCGACCACGACGACACCGGCGCCTTCGCCCATAACGAAACCGTCCCGGTCCCGGTCCCAGGGACGGGAGGCAGCCGCGGGATCGTCATTGCGCGTGCTCAACGCTTTCATCGCGCCAAATCCGGCCAGACCAATCGGGATGATTGCCGCTTCGGAGCCCCCCGCGAGAAAAATATCGGCGTCCCCGAACTTGATCATCCGCCAGGATTCGCCGATGGCGTTATTCGAGGTGGCACAGGCGGTGACGATGCACATATTCGGGCCCCGCATGCCGAACTCCATCGAGATCAGACCGCTTGCCATGTTGCTGATCAGCATTGGAATGGTGAATGCGGAAACGCGTTGCGGGCCTTTCTTGAGCAGAACGGTGTATTGATCCTCCAAGGTTTTTAGCCCCCCGATTCCGCTGCTGACGAGTACACCGAAGCGTTCCGGATCCTCGACAGCCATATCAACGCAGGCATCTTTCATCGCCATTTTGGCGGCAGCCATCGCCAGCTGTGCGAAGCGATCGGTCCGGCGAACGTCCTTGGGGTTTTTGAAAAAGCATTTTGGATCGAACCCCAGCACTTCTCCGCCGATGCGGCAATCGTAGGCAGAAGTGTCGAAGGTGGTGATTGTGCGAATGCCGCTAACGCCGTTCTTCAAATTATCCCAGAACGTTTCAAGATCGCCGCCAACGGGGGTAATAACCCCCAATCCTGTAATGACAACGCGACGATTATTCATGTCTCAAGCACTCGGCGGCAACCGAGTCGCAAAGGTGGTTCAAAGGATGCGCAGGGTCAACGCGCTTCCGATTAACGCGTTCCCATCCCGACACTTTGGACCGTCTGGAAGAGCTTCCCTTCAGTTTTGATAGAAGGCGCGATGATGATTTCTGTTTCCTGGAACTCTGCGATGTCGCGGGCGCCGGTGTTTCCCATGCAGGTCGTGATAGCTCCGACCAGATTTTGACTGCCATCGTCGACTTCGGCCGGTCCGAATAAGATTTGCTTGAGCGATCCGGTGGCCCCGACTTTGATGCGGGTCCCCCGGGGCAGATTCGCGTGCGGAGTGGCCATTCCCCAGTGATAACCTCGTCCCGGTGCCTCATGCGCCTTGGCGAAGGCGCTGCCAACCATGACGGCATCGGCGCCGCAGGCCAGCGCTTTACAAACATCGCCTCCCTTGCTCATACCCCCGTCGGTGATGATCGGAACGAACCGTGAAGTTTTTTTGAAATAGGCATCGCGCGCGGCCGCGCAATCCACCGTGGCGGTGACTTGCGGCACTCCCAAGCCCAGCACTCCGCGCGAAGTACAGGCCGCGCCAGGGCCTACCCCGACAAGAATTGCGGCCGGTCCGCACTCCATGATTTCGAAGGTAACGTCATATCCAACGGTGTTGCCGACGATTACCGGGATTCGCATATCGGCGCAGAACTTTTCCAAATCGAGCGACTTATATTCTGAGGAGATGTGGCGTACGGTTGAGACCGTGCTTTGAACGACGAAAACGTCGGCCCCGGCCTCCTGCGCGATGGCCCCAAACTCGGTCGCGCGTTGCGGAATCGAACTTACTGCGGCAAGAGCTCCGCCATCTTTGATTTGCCGGACGCGGGCAGCAATCAATTCCGGCTGGACCGGTTCCTGATAAACCTTTTGTAAGAGCCCGGTAATTTCCCCTTTGTCGGTTTCGACAATCTTTTGCAGTACTTCCTGGGGATTTTTGTAGCGCGTCTGCAACCCCTCGAGATTGAGAACGGCAAGACCCCCAAGTTTACTCATCTCAATGGCGAACCGCACATCGACCACTCCATCCATTGCGCTCGCCAAAATCGGGATCTTCAACTCGATTGGATCCGCGTCTTTGCGCGGCAGACGAAAGGTTGTGTCCACCTCGTTCGGATTAATGGTGATCCTGCCGGGCACGAGCGCGATCTCGTCGAACCCGTAGGTCACGCGCGCTTTTCGATTACGGCCAATCCACATTCCCATATATCAAATTCGCTCAAACTTAAATCGTTCGTTCAAACTGCCGCAGCGCGGACAACGTGGCAGCAGGGCGTCGGTTCGATCTTCGAACTCCAATCCGCAAATGACACAGCGCAACCGGTAACGAAAAGCCTTTCGTTCGCGGCGCCTGCGGTTCCATTCACTACTTAACCAGAGGAGGAATACGGCCGCAAGGAAAAGCAGCAGGTAAATCGCTACCAGACTGGCCAGAGTGACGCGAATCACGGTGGAACGCTGGAAGATGTACTTGGCGGGGGCGCGCCAATGTCGTTCCCCCAAAGAATTGTCGCCGCGCTCCAAAGCAGATCAGCGAAAGGATGTTTGTTTTCCTTCCGAGTAAAACGGCAAAGCTGGAGAAAACTGCGCGCCTGTTCATCCAACGCCGGGTCCCCCGATGATTCGATGAGAAAGCAGAAGCGAATCGTGCCGCTCGCGTCAATTGCGATGCGAAAACGCGCATTCGCAGGGGCGCCGGGCCGGCTGGCATGGAACGTAAATTCCGGCAGGACCGATGTATCAAATTCTTCCATCGGTTCTGCGAAATAGACGGAAGTCTTGTGGGTGAGCGATCCAACAATGGCGCTAGCGCCCGTTCTCGGGATCCGAACCGCGCCGATCGCAGCAGAACTTGGAACGCTCAAATCGGGCGCGACTGGCGCAAGCTTTTTAAGATTCGGCTCGGTCGTAGTGTAGGAAGCAACATGTTGCATCGGCGGCAGCTCGACACTCTTGCTCGCAGGAGCGCGTTGCGTAGTCGTGGCCAGTGCTGGATCCTCCGCTTCGACCCAGCGCAAAAATGCAACGGACTCTGAGTTGTCCGGCGAGATGATGCTCACGCGCGCGGGTGCGGGCATTAACGCCACCGTGGGCGGATAAACAATCTGAAAAACGTAGAAACAGACCGCGTGGAGAACGAAAGAGGCGATTAGGAAAAAGATCAGGGCCCGAATTCGCCGGCGAGGCGGCGCCCACGTAAAAATAAGAGGCGCGGCTGAGACGTTCACTTGGGCGCGGCGGTGGCCAGCGCTACTGACGGGACACCATGTTCCAGTGCGAGATTGGCCACTCGTATTACCATCTCGTAGGGAGTGGAACGATCTGCCTTGATAACTATCGACCGGCCTTCCTGCCGCGCGGTGTCGAATTGCTGTCCGAGCTCGTCGATGGAAACTTTTTGATCGCGGAAGTAAATTGTCGCTCCATTGGTGATGCTGACGATTTGATATTTGACCTGCGGTGCGAGCATGAATTTTGAAAAGGGCACATTGACGGAAATGCCCGGCTGCAAAATGAAATTGGAGCTCAGTAACAGAAAGAAAATCATCAAAAACACGACGTCGAGCAGCGGGAACACGAGCAGCCAACCGAACTGGTAATCTTTCGTTCGGGCCAATTTCATCCGACCGCTATTTCTCGCGCCGCAAGTCGCTCTGAGTGTTCTCGACTGGTTGGAATGAGATAATTCCGCTTTCGGGCTCGGTGTCTGTCAGCAGATGCACGATCTCGATTCCGGCGCGCTCCATGTCGTGCATCATCGTGTTCACACGAGAAGAAAGGTAGCTGTAGGCAACAAAGGTTGGCGTAGCCACCACCAATCCAGCTGCGGTAGTAAGCAAACTCTTGTAAATACCTCCGGATAATTCGGTGACGGTGGCGTAACCACCGTTGGCCGCGATGACACCAAAGGCCTCGATCATTCCCGCGACCGTGCCGAGCAACCCGAGCAATGGGGCGAGAAAGGCCAGGGTGGCAAGGACACCGAGGAAGCGCTCGAGTTTTGGCACTTCCAGCTGGCCGGCTTCCTGCACAATTTCACGCAGTTCCGAGCGCGGTAGGTCGTGCCGGATAATGGCCGCATGAATTACGCGCGCAACGGGACCGGGCGTTCCTGCGGATTCGTGCAGCGCCTCGGCGTAATTGCGCCTTTTGATTAGATTCGAAAGACCTTTCAAAAATTCGCCGACATGGATCGTGGCGCGATGCAGGTAAAACAATCGTTCTGCAAAAACTCCTATTGAAATGATACTGCAGATCAGGATCGGCCACATCAGCAGGCCGCCTTTCTGGAGGTATTCGATCACTTTTTTTCTCTAACGTTCTTTGTTCTGGCAGGCAAGCAACTCAGGGGTGTTTCGAAGCTGATACTGCCGGTAAGCTGGTTTGTCCAAGTAGTTTGCCCGTGCCGTCGTAGGCTGAATAGCCGACCTGTCGTCCGGCGGCATCGTACTGATAAACAAGCTTGCCAATCACGGTGTTGTCCCGGGCGAGGTGAGTTTCCTCGGCCAGGCGGTTGTTTGCATCGTAACGATATTTTGCGACAAACCGAAGTTGCTCCCTGGGACCTAATACCTCACCACGCAGAAATCGTCCATTTTCATCGAGCTCGTAACGAATTTTCTCGCGCAATTTGCCGTCCGCTTCGGTGGTGGTGGCAACCGATTTGTGGTTGGCATTATCCGCTTCGTAAACGGTACGGGAACCGTCGGCATTTAGCACAACGCTCACTCGCACCTCAGCGGAAGGAGATTCAGCCTGGCCGAATCCGAGGAGCGGGGCGGCAAGAAAGAGGGCCGGAAAAGCAAGAAAGCGGGTCATTAAACGAAGGGGAAGATAGCGGGGAAGCGGGGAGAAGAAAAGATTACGAAAATTGTATTGACCCCCACCGGCGGTGGTGGTTAAAAGTGGGTCAAAGTGGATTGATGTGGATCTTTTCCCCGTCGGCGCATGCAAACAACCGCTTCAACTCAGACATTTTACGCCGGCGAATTCCAACACGCGATCGACGAAAAAAACCGCATCACCATTCCCTCTCGCTGGCGCCGCCATGAAACCGAAGAATTTATCCTCCTCCCAGACTCGCAAAATCAATTTCTCCTCGTCATGTCACCCGAGGAATTCGATCGCATGAGCGCGTCGGTCGAGACCACTAATAATGTCAGCCGGCGCGACGCCCGAATTTTCCTGCGCCAATTGCATTCCCGGGCTCAGCACGGCTTCGCCGACAAACAGGGTCGTCTCGTTTTGCCGGAAGAGCTTTGCCGCAAGATTGGACTCAAGGGTGAGGTCGCGATCGTAGGAGGGCGCGGCCGATTCGAAATTTGGAATGTCAGCCGCTGGAAACGAGCGCACGAGGAAGAGACGCCCACTTATCAACACGTCGCCAATGTAATTGGCCTCTAACAATGGATGCTTTCCTTTTTGAACGACCGATCTGGTTCGCGACGGGTCCACTCGTTCTGGAAGAGGAGGCGCAAGAGCGAGAAGAACCCATTTATCATCGGCCGGTGCTGGTGGCTGAGCTGGTCGATCTTCTGCAGGCGCGACCCGGTACGCTGGTCCTCGACGGCACCTGCGGCGGGGGCGGACACAGCGAAGCAATCCTGGAAACCGGTGTCGACGTCGTCGCCCTCGATCAGGACCCGGCGGCGATCGCCCAAGCCACCGAACGCCTGGCGCGCTTTGGCAAGCGCGTAACGTTGCGGCAGTCGAATTTCCGGTTTGCCGATCGCGTTCTTGATGCACTCAAGATCGAACGAATCGGCGGTGCGATTCTCGATCTTGGCGTTTCTTCCCGCCAACTGGAAAACGCCGATCGCGGTTTCAGTTTAATGCGCAATGGTCCGCTCGATATGCGGATGGATCCGCGTGGGGAACGGACGGCTGAGGCCATCATCAACGGCTATAGCGAAGAGGAGTTGACCCGACTTTTTCGCGATCTTGGGGAAGAGCCGGCGGCCCGGCGCATTGCCAGCGCGATTGTCAAACAACGTAAAACGACCGCATTTCGCGAAACACTTCCTCTTGCCCGTACCATTGAGAAGATCGTGGGCCGGCACGGCCGCAGGCATCCTGCGACGCAAGTATTCCAGGCGTTGCGGATGGAGGTGAACGACGAACTCGGCGCCTTGCAACAGGGATTACGGGTGCTGACGGAGCGACTGGAAGGAGGAGGGCGCATCGCGGTGATCGCGTTTCATTCCCTGGAAGATCGGATGGTGAAGAATTTCTTCCGCGATCACAGCCGGGAGTACGTGGATCGGCCGGAATGGCCTGAACCTCGTCCAAACGAAGCGCGCGATTTGCGCATAATCACGCCCAGGCCAATTGGGCCGGGCGAGAACGAACAGCGACTCAATCCCCGCGCGCGAAGCGCGAAATTGCGGGTCGCGGAAAAACTGGGATGAGCGCTCGACGACAAAACTTGAATCAGGTCAATGCCGCGTCGCTTGCGCGGTGGGTTGTGATCACGGGATTTCTGGCGCTGGCCGGGCTTTGTTACGTTTATCTTACCCTGCAGTTGCATCGGCTGGGCGACCGGAAAAAGTCGCTCGAGACGGAATTGGTGGGTCTGCGCACACAGAACGACGTCGCTGGTGTGCAAATTACGGCGCTCACATCCCGCAGCGCACTACAGCGCCGGCTGAAAGAGGGTTACCTCAAGATGATTCCCATTTCGGAGCAAAATATCGTGCGTCTCGCTCCAACGCGGCCTGTACCAGAGGAAGATGCCATCCGTCCGGTGGCGAACGATCGCGTTGGAAGATGAGATGGAACGGACGAATACGTTGTGCACTGGTGTGCGTTGTTTTCGTCGCGCTCTTTAGCGCGTTTTCTTTTCGTCTCGTTTATCTCCAACTAATCAAACACGACGAGTACGCCGGGTTGGCGGCGGAAAAGCACGTCTATAAGCAACCGATTTACGCCGAGCGCGGACTCATAACCGATGCCAACGGCGAAGTGCTGGCCAACAACGTGCCAATGGAAACGGTCGTGGCCGACACATCACATTTAAACAGGGAGAAGCTGGGCGAAGCCGTCGCGCTGCTGAGCCGCGAATTGGACATTGACGCGGACGAGGTTGCGCAAAAACTAGGGAGCGATCGGCACTACATCGTGTTGAAACGCGAAGTGCCCCAATCAGCAGCCGACGCGCTTCGTGCCAGATTACGCGCGCAAAATCTGCGCGGAATTTATTTCGAACGCGATACCACCCGCCTCTACCCCAACGGCTCGATGCTGTGTCACGTCCTCGGTTTTACCGATTTCGATCACAAGGGAATTCAAGGGGTGGAAGCTTCAATGGACGAATATTTGCGCGGGCAAGATGGCTTCCGCTACATCGAGCATAATCGGGCCGGCCAGGAGATTGTCCTTTATCGCGGGCAGGAGCGCGCCCCGCGCGACGGTTATCAGGTCCACCTTACCGTTGACCTCAACTTGCAGAACATCGTGGAGAACGAGATCGACGCGGCCATGCGCGAGTTTTCCCCCGAGAAAGCGACCATTATTCTAATGCGTCCGCAAACGGGTGAAATTCTGGCGATGGCCAATCGTCCGCACTTCGATCTCAATCAGCGCAGCACAGCCAAACCGGAGCAGATGAAGAATCGCGCCATCATCGACATGATGGAACCGGGCTCGACCTTCAAAATCGTGACGGCGGCGGCGGCATTGAACGAAAAGAAAGTTCGGCCGGACACGACCATCTTTTGCGAAAACGGGAGGTGGAATTTCGGGGGGCGGCCGTTACACGATCACAAGGCTTATGGCGAACTGAGCGTGCAGGATATCTTGGTCAAATCCAGCAACATTGGTGCGGCCAAGCTCGCCCTTAGCGTAGGCGACCAGAAGTTTTACGAATATATCCGACGATTTGGTTTTGGTGAACGCACCGGAATAGAATTGCCAGGCGAGATCACTGGAGTCATCCGTCCCCCGCAAAGCTGGAGCAAGATTTCCATCACCCGCATACCGATGGGGCATGAGGTAGGGGTGACCCCATTGCAGATGACAATTGCAATGGCGACGATTGCTAACGGCGGGAAATTAATTACGCCACGGGTGGTGAAATCGGTTACCACCGCCGACGGAAAGACGGTAAGCGAGTTTTCGCCCGCAATCGTGCGGCAGGTGATTTCAACACAAACCGCACAGCAACTCGGCAATGCTCTGCGCGGAGTGGTCAGCGACCGGGGAACGGCGGCTGCGGCCGCGGTCCCGGGTTTCACGATCGCCGGTAAGACCGGCACGGCGCAAAAAGTGAATCCGCACGGTGGCTACGACCACGGCAAATATGTTGTTTCGTTCACGGGATTCCTGCCGGCCGATCATCCGGAATTCGTCGGACTGGTGGTGCTGGATGATGCGAAGACCAGCAAGCCGGAACAAAACTATGGCGGGCAGGTAGCGGGGCCGATTTTCGCCCGGATTGCGGAGAAAGCGGCTCGTTATCTCGACCTTGAACCGCATCCGGAATTGATGAAGCCCGTCGCGGCCGGGCGCGTCGCAGCAACCAACGTGTCACGGCATTGAGCGGCCGTTCTGATTTCACATGCATCTCAAAATTCTCGCCCGCGCCATTTCGCCACGTCGGATCGTCGGCGCACTTGATCGCGAGGTGGAAAGCATCGCGTATGACTCGCGGCGAGTGCAGAACAACACTCTTTTCGTTGCCTTGCGCGGTGAGAAAAGCGATGGCCATGAGTTCGTCGATCAAGCGATCGAGAAAGGAGCCAGCGTGATTGTGGCGGAACGCGAGATATCCTCGCCGCGAGCGACCTGTCTCGTGGTCGATGACAGCCGGTCCGCTCTGGCCGATCTGGCGGTCACGTTTTATGGAAGACCGAGCGGCAAATTAAAAATGGCCGGGGTGACCGGAACGAATGGGAAAACAACAACCACATTTCTGATTAAACACATTTGCGAGAACGCGGGACTGCGCTGCGGCTTGATCGGGACGGTGCAATACGAAATCGGCGAGCGGGTCATTCCGGCCACGCGTACCACTCCGGAGGCAGTCGATGTGCAAGAGCTGCTCGCGCAAATTGCAAGTGCGGGCTGTCGCGCCGCGGCGATGGAGGTTTCATCTCATGCCCTGGCCCAGGAACGGACGCGAGGAATTGAATGGGACGTCGCAGTCTTTACCAATCTCACCCAGGACCATCTCGATTTTCACAGCACGATGGAAAATTATTTCGAAGCCAAGACGAAGCTGTTCGAAGGGCTCGCGTCTCAGCAAAAAAAGAAGCGCTCGGTCGCCGTCATCAACATTGACGATCGACACGGTCAGAAGCTGGCCGACCGGATGCATGGGAAGGTCGCAATCGTCACCTACGGAATGAACATGCGGGCCGATTTCCGTGCGTCGAATTATCGGACTGAATTAGCCGGCACATCATATCAGCTCGATGCGCGCGGCCGCAGTTATCTCGTGCGCGTTCCGCTGATTGGTCGATTCAATGTCGCAAACTCGATGGCGGCGCTGGCGGCGGCCAACGCCCTGGGGGTTAATCTGCGCGATGCGGTTCTCTCGCTCGCGCGTTCGCCCCAGGTCCCGGGGCGTCTAGAAATGGTCCCGGCAAAGCGGCAATTCCAGGTATTTGTTGATTACGCGCACACTGATGACGCACTGGTCAACGTCCTGAAAACGCTGCGCGAGCTGAAACCGCGGAAACTGATTTTGGTGTTTGGCTGTGGAGGCAATCGCGACCGGCAGAAAAGGCCCCTCATGGCCCACGCTGCGGATCAGTACGCCGATTTTTCCATCGTCACCTCGGACAATCCGCGCAAAGAGGATCCCGAGGCGATCATCGCGGAAGTAGAGAAAGGATTTCGTTCCAATCACTATGAGAAAATCACCGATCGCGCGGAAGCGATTTCGCGTGCTGTAGCGCTGGCGCAACCGCGCGACGTTGTCCTCATCGCCGGTAAAGGTCACGAGAAATATCAGGAGTTCGCCGACCACACCATTCCGTTCGACGATTTCCAGGTTGCGCGGCGCGCGGTCGAAAATCACCCGGTGCAATTTTGATGGAACAATTATCGTTATCAAAAATCGCAGAGTTCGCCGGCGCGTACATCGGGCAAGGGCCACGCGATCGGAGGATTGGGCACGTCAGCACCGATTCGCGGACGATTAAGCCGGGCGAATTGTTTGTCGCATTGCGCGGGGAAAATTTCGACGGCCACAATTTTCTCGAGCAGGTTGCCGGGGCCGGCGCAGCGGGTGCGATCGTGTCACAAGACGTGACCGCGAAGTTGCCGGCAGAATTCGCTCTTCTGCGGGCACCTGACACACTCGTCGCGTATCAACGGCTGGCCGCCAATTACCGACGGTCCCTGTCACTGAAGGTTCTTTGCATCACCGGCAGTAACGGCAAGACGTCGACAAAGGATTTCACGGCTTCGATTCTGGGCCGTGCCTACCGCGTAACCAAGACTGTGGGAAATTTCAATAATCACGTTGGTCTGCCGCGGACCGTTCTGGAGACGAATCGCGAGGACGAACTCGCTGTTTGGGAAATCGGGATGAATCATCCCGGCGAGATCGCCGTCCTTGCGCGAATCGCGTTACCGGACGCGGCGATCATCACCAATATCGGCCGCGCGCACATCGAGTTCATGGGGTCGCTCGAAGCGATTGCGCGAGAGAAAGGCACCCTGGCCGAAGCTGTTAAAGCTGACGGTTTTGTAGTCTTGAATGCCGATGATCAGTTCAGTGAGCCAATCGCAAAACAATCCTCTGCTCGTGTGATTTTTGCCGGAATTAAGAATGGAGAAATTCAGGCAGCCGAGGTTCAACAGACGGCCGATGGCAATGAATTCACCATTATTGAGGGCGCGCATCGCTGCCGGGCCCAGCTTCCCGTTCCGGGTTTGCACATGGTGCAGAACGCGATGCTGGCAGTAGCGGCAGGGCGCGCCTTCGGCGTTTCGCTGGAAGATTGCGCAGCCGGCCTCGCTTCCACCCCACTCACTAAAGCGCGCTTGCAGATCCGCGAAATCAATGGCGTTCAATTCATTGACGACAGTTACAATGCCAATCCTGATTCGATGAAAGCGGCGCTGCGGACGCTGATGGAATTGGAAAGCGAGGGCAAGCGGGTGGCAGTGCTCGGCAAAATGCTCGAGCTCGGTTCGGAATCGGAACGTGGACATCGCGAAGTCGGAGAAACCGCTGCTATTTTCGGCGTCGATTATCTGATCGGCCTCGGCGACGATGCCATCGCGCGCGCGGCACAACACGCCGGACTCGAAAACTCGATCGTCGCGCAGAACGCAAGCGAAGCAGCGGAGAAATTGAGCGATATCGTTTCGACCGGCGACCTGGTCTTGATTAAAGGCAGCCGCTTTTCGCGAACGGAGCTGGTTCTGGAAGAGTTTGCCAAGCTCAGGCCGGCGGCGGGAGGTAATGCGCGATGATGTACTACCTGCATCGCCTGAGCGAACAGATCGGCGGCTTCAACGTTTTTTTTTATGTCACTTTTCGCGCCGTCGCCGGAGCGGTGACAGCTTTCGTGTTTTCCCTTGTCTTTGGAAATTTCGTTATCCGCAAATTGATCTCGCTCAAGGTGGGCCAGCCCATCCGCACCAGGGAAGAGGTGCGCCGGCTGGCAAAATTGCATGGCGGAAAACAGGGCACGCCCACCATGGGTGGCGTCCTGGTCATCGGCGCCGTGGTGGCGGCAAGTTTGTTATGGGCGCGGCCGGACAACCGCTTCGTCTGGCTCGCCCTTTTCAGCATGGTTTATCTTGGCGCCCTCGGCTTCGCCGACGATTACCTGAAAGTCACCAAGAAAAAGTCCGACGGTGTCAGCGGCCGGGTGAAGCTGGCCGCCCAGTTGGTCCTGGCGGTCATCGTTGCAATCGTTTTTCTGACGAGCCCGCTTTTGCAGGTCCAGGCGCGTTCTCTTTACCTGCCATTTTTCAAGTCGCCGGTGTTGACCAATATGGGCTGGTTTACCGTGCTGTTCTTCGCACTGGTGATCGTCGGCTCCTCCAATGCCGTCAATCTCACCGATGGATTGGATGGGCTTGCCATTGGTTGCACCGTAACGGTTGCGCTGGCCTATGCCTTCCTTTCCTATGCCGCCGGCAATTTCCGGATCGCGGAGTATCTGCAGGTCCCATTTTACCCGTTCAGCGGCGAATTAACCGTTGTTTGCGCGGCGCTCGTCGGAGCCGGTCTCGGTTTTCTTTGGTTTAATTGTTACCCGGCAAAAGTTTTCATGGGCGACACGGGTTCGCTCGCGATCGGCGGCATGATTGGAGTCGTGGCCATTTGTTGCAAACAGGAACTGCTGCTGGCCGTGGTTGGCGGTGTCTTCGTCATCGAAGCGGTCTCGGTCATTCTCCAGGTGATGAGTTTCAAGCTCACCGGCCGGCGCATTTTTGTGATGTCGCCGATCCACCATCATTTTGAACTTATCGGCTGGAAGGAGAACACGGTCATCGTCCGCTTTTGGATTCTCTCGGCCATCTTTGCGCTTCTTGGACTCGCCACATTGAAATTGCGATGAACGCGCGCTACGAAAACAATAACGTCGCGGTTCTGGGCGCCGGTTTAAGTGGGTCCGCGGCGGCCCTGCTTCTCCGAGCCAACGGAGCGAACGTAACGGTTCTCGATAGCGCGGCAGAGGCGAAGTTGTTGAAGTCTACAATTGATAATTTGCGCGCGAATGAAGTGCGCGTTGTCACGGGAGAGGCAGCCGACCAGAATCGCGACCATTACGATCTGGTTGTCCTGAGCCCGGGGATCGATCCTGCTTCCCCTCTCGCGCGAAATTTTTCGTCGCGCAAGATCGAAACCATCGGCGAGCTCGAACTCGGCTGGCGATTTTGTGAAAAGCCCGTCATCGCGATCACCGGGACCAATGGCAAAACGACGACAACGGAGCTGATCGCACAAATGCTGAACGCGTGCGGACAGCGCACAATTGCCTGCGGCAACATTGGAAAACCACTCACCGCAGTCGTTCGCGATCAATCCAAATTCGACGTGCTCACAGTCGAAGTCAGTTCCTTTCAGCTGGAGACGATCGAAAGTTTTCGACCGGCTATCGCGATTTGGTTGAACTTTGCTCCGGATCATCTCGATCGCTATGCGTCAGTTGGCGAATATCGAACGGCCAAACTGCGGATTTTTGAAAACCAGACCGCGGACGACATCGCGGTAGTGAATGCGGGCGAGAGCATCCCGCAGATCCAGGCCCGGAAAGTCACCTTCAGCGCCTACAACGACCGGGCGGACTTCCGCTTGTTCGAGGGCGCCATTTATTTTCAAAACACGCCGATCCTGCGGCTGACCGACGCCAAATTGCGCGGTTCGCACAATATCGAAAATTTGATGGCTACTCTGGCCGCGGGGCGCGCTCGCGGACTTTCCTTTGAGCAGATGCTGCCGCCACTCTGCCAATATGAGCCCCAACCGCATCGTTGCGAATTCGTGCGCACGGTCGGCGGTGTCGATTATGTGAACGATTCCAAAGCGACCAACCTCGACGCGGTCGAGAAGGCGCTGCTCGCCCAAACCAAAACCGTTGTTCTAATTGCGGGCGGAAAAGACAAAGGTTTCGATTTTCAGCCGCTACGCGACGTGGTGAAGAAAAAGGTGCGCTCGGTCGTGCTGATTGGTGAAATGGCCGATCGCATCGCTCAGGATTGGCAGGGAGTGACCGAGTGTGAAATCGCCGGTTCCCTGGCTGACGCAGTCGAGCGCGCGCATGCAGCCGCGAAAGCGGGCGAGGTTGTACTGTTTTCCCCCGGCACGTCCTCTTTCGACATGTTCAAGAGTTACGCCGACCGCGGCGACCAATTCCGCTCCCTCGTTCGCGCCCTCCCCAAATGAAAATGAAACTCCCGCAACTGCCGCGAATTCCACATCGGAAAAAGAAATTGCGCGCTGCCGCGGCGCGCCGCGCAACGGTGCCGAGTTCGGACTTCGACGACATGTCGGAGCCAAATATGAAATTGTCGCGAGCGCTTCTGATTGTGCTCGTCCTGCACATTGTAGCGGTGGCGGGGATCATCGCCTTCAACGCGATTAAGAGCCGTCAGGGCTCGATTTCAGCGAGCGCCATTTCGTCCACAACGAATGCAAAAACCAAGCCGCAGCCGACGAGCTCACCAGGGCTGGCAGTGGCCCACCATGAAGAAGCGAAACCGGCGCGTTCGGCTTCAGCCGCGGCAAGGAACGATAAGAAAACAAAACCAGCGGACTCACCGCTGCCGGACGGAGCGAAATACTACACCGTCGCCAAAGGCGATAATCCGGTGACGATCGCGAAAAAATTCAAGGTACCGTACGACGATCTTCTCGCGGCCAATCACATCGATGACCCCCGAAAGCTGAAGGTCGGGCAAAAACTGATCATTCCGCCAAAGAAAGTGAAGAAAGGCTGATGCATCGTAAGAGCGCACATTTTCTGTTTCTCGCCGTGCTCGGAATGCTCGTCATCGGCATCGTCATGCTTTTTAGTACGAGCGCGTTCGCCCGTGACGCCCATGGGGACGTTTACTTTTTTATCAAGCGACAGGCGATCTGGCTCGGGGTTGGATTGATGGTTTGCGGCGCTGCGACGCTGATTGATTATCATTTTTGGCAACGCACCTGGTGGCTTTGGTTTCTGATTGCCCTGGGCGCGCTCGCGCTTTGTTTCGTCCCGCATTTCGGGATGCGGATTAATGGTTCGCGGCGTTGGGTAGGTGCGGGGCCAATCACATTTCAACCATCCGAAATCGCCAAGGTAGCGTCGGTGTTTTTTCTGGCCTGGTGGTTTGCCCGGTTTGAAAAACGAAGCGGAAATGTGATTTACGGGTTTGTCATTCCGCTTTCCATCATCGCTCTCCTTATTTCGCTGATTATTACGGAAGTGGATCTTGGCACCACCGCCCTGGTCGGTGCGACCACTTTTGTCATGATGTTCGTCGCGGGCACGAACGCGATTTTGCTCGGCGCCCTCTCCGCCAGCGCGTTGGTTGGTTTGCTTTTCGTAGCCACCTGCATGCCGGAGCGAATGAGCCGCCTGCTCGCCTTTATGCATCCGGAAAACTACAAGCAGGACGCCGGCTTGCAGCAAATGCAGGCCCTGATCGCCTGGGGTAGCGGCGGAATGGAGGGTCTTGGACTCGGTAATGGGCGGCAAAAAATGCTCTATCTGCCTTACGCGCACACGGACTTCATTTTCCCGATGATTGGCGAGGAACTCGGGTTACGCGTGAGCTTGCTCGTGGTCTTTTTGTTCATCGTCATCATTGTCTGCGGCATGATGATCGCGCTGCATGCCAAGGATCGTTTTGGAATGCTGCTTGGTTGCGGTGTCGTTTCCCTTCTTGGCCTGCAGGCAGCGGTGAACATTGGAGTCACTACTTCCCTGTTGCCGAATAAGGGTTTGCCTCTGCCTTTCATCAGCTACGGCGGATCTAATCTGGCCGCCTCTCTCTTCGGAATCGGCATTCTCCTGAACATTTATCGCCAGGCGAAACTGGAACCGACTAACGAAAAACGAATTTCGATGCAGGCGCGAATGACGCCGCGAATTTAATGAGCGTTTCCTGAATGAATGCAGTCATCGCATGCGGCGGGACGGGCGGCCATTTATTTCCCGGACTGGCGGTTGCTGAGGTGCTCCGCCAGCGCGGGCATGATGTCCTGCTTTTTGTGTCGGAGAAGGAAGTGGACGCACTCGCGCTGAAAGAACACCCCGAAATTCCATTTGAAAAGCTGCCCAGCATCGGATTGCCTTCGCCTTTTTCGCCGACCATCCTTGGTTTTCTACGCCGTTTTAACGAAAGTTTCGCGCGCTGTCGTGCAGTTTACGGGCGCTACAAACCGCATGTCGTTCTCGGGATGGGCGGGTTTACCTCAACCGCGCCCGTTCTGGCAGGCAAGCTGCGCGGCGTGCCGACATTTATTCACGAGTCGAACGCGATTCCGGGAAAGGCGAATAAGATGACGGCGCGAATGGTGCGCGCGGTTCTGCTCGGCTTTAAAGAATGCGCGCCCTTCTTTCCACGGGTGACAACGGAAATCACCGGCACGCCAATTCGTAACGAACTGCAACGGATCGAGCGTAAAGTTGCGCGGGAAAAGTTAGGACTGCGCGAGAATCTGACGACGCTGCTGGTAATGGGCGGCAGCCAGGGTGCAAGCGGCATCAACCAGGCCATGATTAAATCGCTCCCCGCGCTCGCCAACACTGCCCTGCAAGTCATTCATCTCACCGGCACACGGGAGGAAAAGCTGGTGGCGGATAATTATCGACGCGCCAATCTGCCCGCCTTTGTTGCCGCCTTCCATCACCGCATGGAAGAGGTTTACAGTGCCGCCGATTTCGCCGTTGCGAGATCAGGCGCAGCCAGTCTCGCCGAACTAGCGTCATTCTCGATTCCAGGCATTCTGATTCCCTTTCCTTATGCGGCTGACGATCACCAGACGCGTAACGCGGAAGTTTTTACCAAGGCCAAAGCTGCCTTCGTAGTGAAGGAAGCGGAAATTCTGGATGACGCCCTGGCGCGTAAGATCTGTGAGCTCGCCGATCAACCGGAGCGCTTGCACGAGATGTCGCAGAATTCGGGGCGGCTTTCATCGCGCAACGCTGCCAATGCGGTGGTGGAGGCAATGGAGCGATATACCGCATGATACCGGGCAATTTCGATCTGACGCAATTTCTTGCATGCGAGCATCACCGCATTCATCTGATCGGCGTTGCCGGCAGCGGAATGAGCGGTATTGCCGCGCTCCTGCTGGAGCTCGGCCATAAAGTCAGCGGCTCCGATAAATCAATTTCGCTTGAAGTGGAGCGGCTGCAGCGACTCGGTCTGCAATTTTTTCATCAGCATCGCGCGGAGGACGCCGAAGCCGCGGAGTTGATCGTCTACTCCTCCGCCATCAAGGAGGACAATCCGATCCTGGCCGCGGCCCGCGGCTCATCACGGCCGGTAGTGAGGCGGGCGGAGGCCCTTGCCGCCATCATGCGACGGAAACGGGGCATTCTCATCGCCGGTATGCACGGAAAAACAACGACCTCGGCCATGACCGCGCATGTCTTGCGCGAAGGCGGGTTGCATCCGTCCCATTACGTCGGCGCAGAAATTCCCATTCTTGGACAAAATGCCCATTGGGATCCGCGCGGCGAATACTTCGTTGCCGAGGGTGACGAGAGCGACGGGACGATCCGCTGTTTTCATCCCGAGTACACCGTGATTTTAAACATCGAAGCGGAGCACCTCGATTTTTACGAGAATCTGGCGGCCATTGAAAAAGTATTCGCGGAACTGCTTGGACAAACCACCGGCGCAGTTTTCTACAACGCGGACGATCCTGTTGCCGAGCGCGTTTGCCGGTCGGACCGATCGATTTCGTATGGATTTGCCGAAGGCGCCGATTACCAGGGCAGAGACATTACCCTGGAAGATTTCTCCTCAGTATTTTGCGTTTATCGCGAAGGCGAGCAGCTGGGCGAGGCGCGACTTAATGTGCCCGGTCGTCACAATGTGCAAAACGCCGTCGGAGTAATTGCCCTCGCCACCGAATTGGGAATTCCGTTCGAGAAAATCGCCAAATCGCTGGCCAAATTTCAACACGCTCGCCGTCGTTTCGAAATCAAATACCAAAGCGACCGGTTTCTCCTGGTCGACGATTACGCCCATCATCCGACCGAGATCCGCGCGACCCTGGCGACGGCGCGGTGGGCGGGTCGCGATCGAATTTTGGCGATGTTTCAACCCCATCGCTATTCCAGAACGAAAGCTTTGCGCAAAGAATTCGGTGCTGCCTTCGACGCTGCCGAGCGGGTCGTAATTACTGATGTTTATGCAGCTAGTGAGTCGCCGCTCCCGGGAATCTCAGGGCAAACCATCGCGGACGAGATCGCCGCGCATGGACATCGCGGCGTTACTTATCAGGCGCGCCTGGGGCGGCTTCACTGTGAAATCGGCAACATGCTGGCGTCGGGTGATCTCGTCCTGAGTCTTGGGGCCGGTAACATTCACGAGCAATTGTCGATTCTTGCGGCCGAATTGGTAGTAGCGGAAAAACTGAAAGCAATTGTCGGCGAGGAAGGGGACATACGTTTGCACGAGCCGCTGGCAAAACATACCACCTTGCGCGTCGGGGGGCCGGCACAATTCTGGGTGGAACCGCGAACGGAAGCGGCATTCGTCGAATTGATTCGCTTTTGCCGGCGCGAAAGCCTGCCCCTGTTTGTGATCGGCCGCGGATCGAATCTGCTTGTTCGTGACGGCGGGATTCGTGGCGTTGTTGTTCATCCCAGCGGCGGTGAGTTCGATCGTGTCGAAGTAAACGGCAACGAAATCACTGCCGGAGTTGGCGCAAAATTAAAACAGATCGCTTATGCCGGGCGGACTGCCGGCGTTGGTGGATTGGAATGGATGGAGGGCATTCCGGGAGAAGTGGGCGGCGGTTTGCGCATGAATGCTGGCGCCATGGGTGGGCAAACCTTCGACAACGTTGTACGGGTGCGCTTTCTCGACGGTGAAGGCAATCCCCACATCAAAACACCGGCCGAAATGAAAGTGCATTATCGGCATGTGCCGACGTTGGAAAAAAACTTTGCCGTGTCGGCCGTTTTTCGCGGAATACCGAGCGCGAAGGATGAGATCCTGCGCAAGCTGGAAGAATCGCAACAGAAGAGACGCACGACCCAGCCGGCCGCCTCGAGCGCGGGCTGTATTTTCAAAAATCCCGGAACGATTCCGGCAGGAAAATTGGTCGACGAACTCGGGTTGAAAAACACCAGCGTTGGCAAAGCCCGCGTTTCGGAGGTGCACGGCAATTTCATTGTCAATGACGGCGGGGCGACCGCGGAAGAGATGCTAGAGCTAATCGAGAAAATCAAAGTGACCGCTCGAACGCAACGCGGCATCGAGCTGGAAACCGAAGTGCAAATCGTGGGGGAACCGGCATGAGACCAAGCCGATGAAATTACCAAAAAGGATTGCTGTTCTCATGGGTGGCCCCGGCTCGGAGCGCGATGTTTCGCTCGCCACCGGTCGTGGCGTGGCACGAGCTTTGCGTTCGCGCGGTATTGAAGTGTTCGAAGTCGATGTCCGGGATGAGAATTTCGACCTGCCCAGCGCTACCGAGCTCGCCTTCATCGCGATTCACGGCACGTTCGGCGAAGATGGCCAGCTTCAGGAAATTCTGGAACGCCGCAGCATCCCTTACACCGGTGACGGTGTGAGGGAAAGCCGGACGGCCTTCGACAAAATCGAGTCCAAGAAAAAATTCGAGTCTGCCGCCGTAGCGACTCCGGAGTGGGAAACGATTCGCGCGGACGAACGGCCGACGTTTTCACCCCCTTTCGTGATCAAACCGCCGCGACAGGGATCGACCGTCGGCGTGCATATTATTAAGAGCGTCGGCCAAATAGAGAGCGCTTTGGCCGAGGCCGCGAAATATGACGACGAGCTTTTGATTGAGAAGTTCGTGCCCGGTCGCGAGCTTACAATCGGGGTTCTGGGCGACCAGGCGCTGCCGATACTCGAGATCATTCCCAAAGGCGGGTTTTACGATTTTAACAACAAGTATCCATTTTTGAACCCGCAAGCGGGTGGCGGCGCGCAGCACGTTTGCCCCGCCAGGATCGAGAAGGAAAGGACGCGCGAGATTCAGGAGTTGACGCTGCGAGCGTTTCGCTCGCTCGGTTTGCAGGTCTATGGGCGTGTGGATGTGCTTTTACCGGAACAAGGCCCGGCCGCGGTCCTGGAAATCAACACCATCCCAGGAATGACAGAAGCGAGTCTGTTGCCCGAGGCTGCTGCCGCCGCCGGTATCAATTATCAGGATCTTTGCCTCCGCATCATCGAGTTATCCCAGGCCCGGCAGGAGGGGACACGATGAAATCGCGCAGCCCGGCACGGAAACGCCCACGCAATCAGCGGGTCTCGAATCCGCGTCAGCGCAAACAGCAACACCTGCTGGACGTAAAAGTGCGCTCGCGCAAAGCGACCGAACAGCGCAATCGGCGGGTCCTGATTTTTGTTTCCAAGCTTTTGCTGGCAGCGGCGATCTGCGCCGGAATTTACCTCGGTGTGCGAATAGGTGCACGCCGGTTCTTTTTCGAGAATCCGGATTACACCCTGACCATGATCGATGTGCGCACGGATGGCACGTTGCAGCGGGATCAAGTTCTGAAAACGGCGGATTTGCGTGAAGGGGAAAACATTTTCGCCGTCAATCTCGCGCGTGTGCATGACGTGCTGCAGCAAATGCCCCAGGTCGATGAAGTACAAGTTGTGCGCAAAATGCCGGGCGAAATTGATATTCAGCTGGTCGAGCGCAAACCGATCGCGTGGATCACGAGCGACAAACAAATCTCCGATCCGTTTCAATCGGAAGTCGCTTTTCTCATCGACGCTCGCGGCGTCCTGATGAAGGAAAAGAAACTGCTACCCGAATATCTCGGACTGCCGCTGATCACGGGATGCGCCAGCGAATCGCTCGAGGCCGGGAAAGTGGTTGAATCTTTCGAAGCGAAAGCCGCGCTGGAATTATTGCGTTTGAGCGCCGGCAGTTTCATGCAAACGCGTTTTCAAATTCGGGAGATCGACGTTTCCAAAGGCTATTGCCTGATCGTAACCGACAAGAATCACACCCGTGTCACTCTGGGATTCGATCATCTCGACACTCAAATTCAGCGCCTCGAACAATTCCTCGTTTATGCCGATGATTCCAAGCGCGACATCGAGACGGTGAATCTGCTGGTGCAGCGAAATATTCCGGTGACGTTCATGAAACCGGCCAGCGAAGTGATCAACGACACGATCGATCCGGAGGAAACCCCGCGGATCATGAAAGCAATTCCATTGCATGCGCAACCGAGCGCATCGCCTGTTATCAAAGCAGCAGCGAAAACGGACCCGGCCGATGTAAAAAAACCGGGTCATCAACCGTTTTCATTGCACAAACAAAACCAAAAAGGGAGGAATGAGTAAGGAATGGGAACTGACGACTTAATGGTAGGATTGGAAATCGGAACGTCTAAAATTTGCGTTGTTGTCGGCGAAAGTCGGCCGGACGGGACAACGAAAATTTTGGGCGTCGGTCAGGCGCCATCGCGCGGTGTGCGGAAAGGCGAGATCGTCGATTTGGAGACGGCGATGAAATGCGTGCATGAAGCCGTTGTCGACGCGGAGCAGAAGAGCGACGTCATGATTCGCAGCGTCTATGTCGGGGTTGCCGGGGCCCACATCCAGAGTTTCAACAATCGCGGTTGTGTCATGTTGCCGGACGATCGTGACGAAATCGACGAACAGGACATCGAGGACGTGAAAATTAGTGCGCGGGAGGTGAGCATCCCGGCGCAAAACGCATTTCTGCATTCCATCATTCAGCATTATCACGTCGACGGCCAGGACGGTGTGCTTAATCCCATCGGCATGCTGGGCCAGAAACTCGAAGCCGATTTTCACATCATTCACGGGGTGCGCACTCGCATCCAAAATACGATTCGCTGCGTCAAAGAATTACCGCTCGAAGTGGAAGACGTGGTTTTTACCGCACTCGCCTCCGCACAGGTAGTCTTAACCCAGCAGCAAAAAAATCTGGGCGCGCTCGTCATCGATATGGGAGGGGGCACGACCGATTACATTTTGTATGTCGACGGGGCGGTGAAACAGAGCGGGGCCCTAGGCATCGGCGGCGATCACATCACTAACGATATTTCGATGGGATTGCGGATTCCGATGGCCCGAGCGGAAAAATTAAAACTCGAGGAAGGCAGCGTTATTCTTGGCAATTCTCTCCCGGGAGAAACGGTGGTGCTAAAGGACGATTCCGGCTTCGCCGGCAAGGAAATCGAGCGCGAGACCCTCAATACCATTATTCACCTGCGGATGCGGGAGACCTTCGAGTTGCTCAAACGGCACCTGGACGAGGAATCATTCATCAATTACGTCGGCGAGGGAATTTTCATCACCGGGGGGTGCAGTTTATTGCCAGGCATCGACAATCTGGCTGAAGAAATCTTCGAAATCCCGGCCAATGTGGCGCACGCGCAGACAATGTCGGGATTGACTTCCGCTTTTCAGAACCCGCAATTTTCAACTGCGATCGGCCTGATCAAATACGCACAAGCGGTGCAGGTCGATCGGCCGCAAAGACGCGGTCTCACCCGTATTTTCAGCCGCTTTATCCCAGGAATGCGATAGCCAAGGAGAACACATGATT
>DASXIC010000148.1:0-3486 GCA_036498205.1 Chthoniobacterales bacterium
GCGAGGGCTGGCTCAATGCGGCGTTGGGGCGGCGATTGTTTTTGCTTTTCTTTGTCCCGCGTGGACATGGGGGCAGACAGATTGCGAGGCGGGGAATGGGTTGCTGGATTTTGCGCCGCCGAAGACGATCGGCGTGCAAGAAGTGATTCAGAAGATGGGAGCGGGAGAGGCGGTCGCGAAAGAGGCGCGGCGGCATTACGTTTATAAGCAGGATGTACTCGTGCAGACACTCAGCGGGAAAGACGTGACTGGCGAGTTCCACGAAGTGACGAATGTTTCCTACGACGAAAAAGGAAAGCGGCGCGAGGAGGTGACATTCGCGGCTCAGAGTACGTTGCAGCAAATTCAACTCACGGCCGAAGACATGGAGGACATCCGCACGTTCATGCCGTTCATGCTGGCAACGGAGGATCTGGCGCAGTACAACCTGAAGTATGCCGGGCAGCAGCGCGTGGACGACCTGGATACATACGAATTTCACGTAGAGCCAAAGAAAGAAGAAAGGGGTAAGCGATATTTTCAAGGCCGGATCTGGGTGGATGCGCAGGATTTTCAGATGGTGAAAGTTTGCGGCAAAAGCGGGCCGGAGAAATTGCAGGTTAAAAAGAAGGACCGGCCGGAATTGCATCCCGAGTTTGTGACGTACCGGCAACTGGTGAACGGGCACTGGTTTCCGGCGTATACGCGCTCCGACGATACGCTGCGGTTTAAGACGGGGGCCATACGTTTGAGGGAGATTGTGAAATACAGTGGGTACAAAAAGACGGGCGCGCAATAGGCGGCAGCAGAAATTTATCGGAAGATTACGGAAGTTTCGGAAGTGAGAACGGCAGTTTGCAAATTCTTGCAACGTTTCTGAAAAGTGACTAGGGCCGTTTGGCTCTGGGCGAAGTTTTTCCAAAGAAAAGACATTGACAGCCGCTCCAGACGCGCTATGATCATGCGACTACTAGAGAAAATAGTAGCTTGCTGACACCGCATCACCCAAAGAAACAAATCCTAAGGAGATCAAATGAATTTGCATCCTACAGGCAAGGCTGCGGGAACCTTGCTCCTGTGTGTATTGCCGTACCTGGCTTCCGGCCAGGATGTGCCGGTACAACGAAACCCGATCGTAACCCATTCGACCCCCGTAACCACAACCCAGGCGTTGCGCGACATGAAAGAAGTTCCGTGGAACAACGTGAGCAAAGTGATGCCGGAACACAAGCGGTACGGAGCGGCACACATCGGCAGCGGAGTTGACGCGGCGTTGCAGACGGAAAAACTTCCGGATGTGGGGACGACAAATCTGTTGAGCTTCGACGGAATCAAAGATTCACAGGGCGGAGGTTTTGTTCCGCCGGATACGAACGCTGCCGTGGGCGCAACCCAGGTGGTGGAGACGGTCAACGTAGCCTACGCTGTTTATAACAAGGCGACGGGCGCGCAGATCATGGCGCCGAAGAGCATCGCCACTCTGTATTCTCCGTTGGGCGGACAGTGCGCGACGGGCAACTTGAGCGATCCAGTCGCGACTTATGACAAAGCGGCAGGAGTCTGGCTGATCACGATGATCGCGTTCAACAACACCTTTAGCCAGAACAACGCGTGCGTGGCAGTTTCGACGACTTCGGACGCGACGGGAACCTACCACCTTTATTCCTTCAATTACGGCCGGACGTTGCCCGATTATCCGAAGCTCGGGGTATGGCCCGATGCTTATTACCTGACCACGGACAGCTTTCCGAACGGTGGAGCATTCACCGGAGCGGAAACCTGCGCGTTGGACCGGACCAACATGTTGTTGGGCAATCCGGCGACCTCGGTATGCTTCCAACGAAACACCGCCGACTATGCCATGTTGCCAGCGGATCTTGATGGCAGCACCGCACCGCCCGCGGGTGCTCCGAATTATGAGATGGACCTGGCGACCTCCACGAAGATCAACCTGTACAAATTCCATGTGGACTTCGTAGTAACCAGCAATTCCACTTTCACCGGACCGACGCAGCTCACCGTACCGTCGTACACCGATGCCTGCGCCACTACTGGCGCTTGCATTGTTCAGCCCTCGCCTGGCGAAAAGCTGGATGCGCTAGGAGACCGTTTGATGTACCGTCTGGCGTATCGCAATTTCGGCGATCACGAAGCGTTGGTGGTGAACCATTCCATCAAGGGTTCGGGCACCGGCGCGGCACCCTCAGCGGTACGCTGGTATGAAGTTCGCAGCCCCGGCTCCAGCCCGGTGGTCTTCCAAAAGGGCACGGTTGGGGGAGGTACGACCGCCATCTCGCAATGGATGGGCAGCATCGGCATGGACAAAAACGGCGACATCGCTCTCGGATACAGCCGCTCGGGCAGCACCCTCAAACCCAGTATCGCGTACGTCGGACGTATTCCGACCGACGTCCTGGGCAAGATGGAGTCTGCTCACACGATCGTGGCCGGTGGGGGCGTGCAGCAGTCCAGCTTCAATCGCTGGGGCGATTACAGCTCCATGCAGATTGATCCGGTGGAT
Organism: Chthoniobacterales bacterium; assembly: GCA_036498205.1. GTDB lineage: Bacteria > Verrucomicrobiota > Verrucomicrobiia > Chthoniobacterales > UBA10450 > AV69. The sequence continues at coordinate 2,501 of DASXIC010000148.1, forward strand.
GATTGCACGTTCTGGTATACGCAAGAGTATTACAAGACGTCCGGCAGCTTTAACTGGAGCACGCACATGGCTTCGTTCAAGTTCACGACGTGTAACTAGAGGAAGTCGTCGTAAAAATCAAACGTCCCGGCTTGATGCCGGGACGTTTTTTATTGGCCGAAACGTAACATCCCCGATGCTGCCATTTTTATGCTCGCCCCCCGCCTACTACCAGCAGTAGTACAACTATGACCCGTCCCGAAAGGGACGGGATTTTTATTTGCGTCGAGATTCTTGTTGGAGTGGTTCGCAATCGTGGGGAGCATTGCAGAGCTCTTGGGAGATGTACGAGAAACGGAGGAGACAAGAATTACTTTTCGGGTGGACGGGAGCCGTATTTTTGGAAGACGGAATCGCGGGAGATGACGCCTTCGAGTTGATGGGAGTTGGCGCGATTGACCACGGGGACGAGCGGATAGTCATTCACATAACGTAGCGCAGAATCGAGCGAGAGGTCGGGATAGAGACTGGGCAGGGACTGGGAGGGGAGAACGGAGCCGAGAGTGAGTTCCCCTTTTCCCTCCTGGTAAAGACGCAGGAGTTGGTCGCGGCTGATGGCGTTCCATCCGCTGGGATGCAGACGTACGAGGAAGGTGGAATCGGTGGAATCCTGAATCCGCCGGGCATTGGCGTCGACATAATCCTGGGCGTTGAGAATTGTCGCGGGGACCGGAAGCATGGCGTCTTCGACGCGCAGAATGGTTTCTTCACGCTCCTCTTCGAGGGACGGCAGAATGAGGCCATCCTGCCGGGTGAGAAGATCGAAGATAGGAATGCTCTGAAGACTGCGAGAGACGAGATACGAAAAAGTGTTGGCGACGATGACGGGGACGATGATTTCGTAGTTGCCGCTGACCTCGAGAACCATGAAGACAGAAGTCATGGGGACACGGAGGAATCCGGCGAATAAAACTCCCATGCCGACGAGGACGTAAGTTCCTGTCGAG
>DASXIC010000149.1:0-7234 GCA_036498205.1 Chthoniobacterales bacterium
ATCTGCACGGCACCAACGACAGGCGTGTCGTCCAGCGCGCGGACAAGCGGCGTCAGGGTCTGAAGTCGCTCCGAGCGGGCCCCTGGAGTTCCGGAGATAACTCCAGTAACTGGATCTAACCCGAGCCCGGGGGGAAGAGCGCCATCAATACTGAAGACCGTCGGATCAGGAGGTGCAACTGTTGGCGCCACCATCGTATAGCTGAACGGTCGACCCGGGGTTAGGGCCGCTGTGCTCGGGCTAGTGATGACCGGAATCGCCGAATCAGAAGTAAATGTCAGTTCCAGCGTTTGGGTCGCGAGCAACTTACCATCGGTAATCGTGATGTTAACTGCGAAACTGCCGGAGCTCGCCGGCGTGCCCGAAATCAAACCGCTGACATCGTCAATCTGCAAGCCGGTTGGCAGGCCGGTAGCGCTGGCCCGTGCCGCGGCAGTTGCTCCGTGAACCAGCACCTGGAAGGCAAAGAATTGTCCTGGTCTTCCGGTGGCGCTGTTGGTGCTGGTAATCACCGGACCGCTCGCCGGCTGCGGCTTGATAGTGATATTGAGGGTACCCGATTGCGTGCCTGACGCTCCAGTGGCGCTGATCGTCACCGGGGTTAAACCAGATTGAGTAGGAACGCCGCTGATAATCCCCGTTGTGGTGTCAATCGTTAAATCCGGAGGCAACCCAAATGCGTCGTAACTTGTCGGCTTATTATCCGACACGATTTGATACACGAACAGCTGCCCAATAGTAGAATTCGCTGCAAGTGGACTGAGAATTCCGCCTTGTGAAAACCTGAATACTGTCCCTGCATTGAACGTTCCACCGACCTCGGTTGTGCCGAAGAGCGCGTTACCAAACACAAGCACCTCAGCACCTGGATTAAATCCGTCGATACCCCCGGAGGTAAAAGGATGCAGGACCGTGAACTTTGTGCCGTCGGTGTTTATGGAGAAAATGGTGCCACCTCTCGAAGGTCCAGATGCGGTCGTGGTCCCATATAGTGTGTTGCCTGACAAAGTCAGCCCGGCGCGTGGAAGCGATCCGTCGCTGGCGGCAACGAAGCTGCGGAGCAGGTGAAAACCGGTCCCATCGGTATTGACTGCGAAGATTGTACCCTGCGATTGGTTGCCATTGCCACCACCCACCGTCGTGCCGAAGAGCGTGCTGCCCGATAAGGTCAATCCAGACTCCGGATCAACTCCGTCGATCCCGCCAAAACGATGCAAGACAAAAAAACCAGTGCCATCGGTATTGACGGCGAACACAGTGCCGCCATTGACGGCATTGCCGCCAGTACTGGCAGTTCCAAAAAGAACGTTGCCCAACAAAACCAAGCCGGCCACGGGCTGAGCCCCGTCGGTCGCAGCGCTGAAGCTGTGGACAATCCTGAAACCGGTGCCGTCGGTGTTAACGGCGAAGACGATGCCGTCGCCTGGGCTGTTGCCGCCACTGCTAAAACGTGCGGTGCCATACAGGGTGTTACCTGATAAAATCAGGTCGCCCTCGGCGTCCGCTCCTTGGCCGGCTCCGGCGAAAGAGTGAAGCAGGGTAAAACCTGTCCCGTCAGTGTTGAGGGCGAACACGGTACCCAAACCAGAAGCCCCGCCCGCAGCCGTTGTCCCAAATAGTCTGTTGCCCGATAAAACCAGGCCCGCGCTGGGTCGAGCTCCATCGGTCGAACCCGAGTTGAAAGTATGCACAGCCCTAAAACCGGTCCCGTCGCTGTTGATGGCGAACACAGTGCCGGCGTTGGCGTTGGAACCAGCATTACTCGCCGTTCCATACAGGGTGCTGCCCGACAGGGTCAACTTTCCAAGCGGCTGACCTCCGTCGTTACCGCCGAGAGAACGTAACGTTGTGAACGTCTGCGCTGTCACCTGGCCACCCGAGATCGAAAGAAGCAGGATGGCAGGACCAAATACCCGGAATGCCGATCGACGCCAAAGATGTGAATGCCACTCCATCGGAAGAGGGACAGGCCCTAGGTGTAATTGATTTTCTCCGAATAGGCCAGAACAACCTAAAAATTTTATGTCCATTGGCATAACCGATCACTGCCGAGGTTTTTTGCCGTCTCGCCGCTAGCGCGCGACGGCGTAACGCACAATGCGAGCATCAGAGCCGGACCGAAATCTAGTTCAATCCTGCGTCAGCTCAGTCGCTTGGATTACCCGATTCCTTTAAGCGCTTACGGTAGAGCGTATACTTCTACCAATGCCACGCCGGTGGCATTCGTTTTGCCTCTGACAATTGCGTGTAGCGCCCGGCTGAGAGTGGAAACGATCGCCGATTCAGTATCACTCTTCTTGCGCCAGACCGGTCAGTTGAATCTCTGATTGCTGAGTATCCTTCCAGTGTCATTAGAAGCGATGATCTTTCGCCAATTTAACCCGGTTATTGCAGCGCGCTGCGTGGCTGACGCTTCGAGATTGTGTTTCTTTGAGGGCGACAAAAGTTCCGGCGTTTTACGCTCGTGCGACCCGTCTAGTTCTGTTTAGATGCTGTCTCAGTTAACTCGCCATGCTCATGCCCAGCGTATTGATCATCGAAGACGATGCCGATAGCCGGCGTGGGATCGCCGAACTGTTCGCGCGGGACGACTGGAAAGTGTTGGAGGCGGGAGACGGCGATACGGGAGTGAATCTCGCCATTCGGGATCGGCCGGAGCTCATTCTCTGCGATTTGCTCATGCCAGGGTCTAATGGCTTTCAGGTATGTCGCACGATCCGGCAGCAGCTTCAGCCGACCAAGATCATCGTGATCTCAGGGCGAGATTATGCGGTCGATCGCGCCACCGCGTTGGAAGCAGGAGCGGACGAATATCTGCTCAAGCCGATTACCTGGGAACTACTCTGCGGTACCATCGACCGGCTTCTCCCGGAAATTCCGCACCGGCCCATGCTGACGAAATCGCCGGTGGAGATGGGGTCCGTACCGCCACGTGCGAAGCTGTGGGGCGTGCGCGGCTCGCTTCCACTCCCGGGACCGACAACTGTTCGGTACGGCGGTAATACCAGCTGCGTCGAGGTGCGCGCAGATGGCGAAATCATTGTCCTTGATGCCGGCACCGGAATTCGCGGACTGGGTCTCGCACTGGAAAAGGAATTCGGGCCACAAACAATTAAGCTCACCCTTTTGATCACACACACGCATTGGGACCACATCCAGGGTCTGCCTTTTTTTCCGCCAGCCTATAATCGTAAAAACCTTATCCGGATCCTCGGTTATGAAGGCGCGCGGGCCGGTCTCGGCACAATCTTAGCCGGCCAGATGGAGACCCCGTTTTTCCCGATCAGTTTGCATGAGCTGCCAAGCCATCTCGCAATTGAAGAGCTCAAGGAGATGGAATTTTACATCGGCAAGGTCAGGGTGCGCGCGAAGTTCGCCAACCATCCTGGTATCTGCGCTGGCTATCGGCTCTTTACAAGTGGTGGATCGATTACCTACATGCCAGACAACGAACCGTACGAGTCTCTCAAACTCCAACACGCTGCTCAAAATGGGATGAAGAGCGACGAGGCGCGCGGTTTCGCGATGGCCGAGCGGGAGAAGATGGTCGAATTTCTCCACGGCTGCGATGTAGCCATCCTGGACGCGCAATATACCGACGAGGAATATCCCCAGCACATCGGATGGGGTCACAGTTCGGTCGGTAGCGTAGTGTCGCTGGCGCTCGATGCGGGGGTCGGAAAGCTTGTCCTTTTTCACCATGATCCCGGTCACGACGACGAAATGATCGACCGAATGGTCGAACAGGCTCGATCAATGGTTTCGAAAAGCGGAAAAACCATGGTCATCGAAGGAGCGCGCGAAGGGCTGGAAATTCCGCTCGGAACGAAAGTACCAGTTAAGCAATCCGCCGGCTAGAGTCCGGATCCGGGCTGGCACGAGATCACGTTGTGTCTCCAGGAAATCCGCGCGCCCGTGGGGATTCGAACCTCAAACCTTCTGATCCGTAGTCAGATGCTCTATCCAGTTGAGCTACGGGCGCGAAGAGAGCGGTAATTTGCGGAGGAAGATTTGGGCGTCAACGTGCAAAGTTGACGTCGCATCGCACGGTGAAATTTTTGCGTTGACGCTCACGCGGGAGCGGCCGCAAAATCTAAAATCTGTGAAGATTGTGGGGTCTGCGGAAGGGTCGCGCACTTTCTTCGAACCAGGGATAAACCATCGCGAACGTTCGCTCAAAATTACATCGTATGAAACGTGATCAGCGCCACCAGAAATCTCAGCAAAAAGGAAAAGACCAATTCACCGCCTATGGCAAACATACCGACGTCACGCGACGGAGGTTTCTTGGAACAGCGGCGGCTGGCGGCGCCGCCGTGTTGACCGGCGGACTCACATCCTTCTTCCAAAGCTCGGCGTCGGCGGCAAAGAAAACCGCCCGCGTCGCTGCGCCGTCGTTTGCGACGAGCGCGAGCTTTGTCGAAAAATCCATTCCACAGCTACAGGCGTTGCTCGCTTCTGGCCAACTGACCAGCCGTGGACTCGTGCAGGATTACATCCAGCGCATTTCTGCCTTAAATCCAGTACTGCATGCCGTCATCGAACTCAATCCACAAGCGGTCGCCATCGCTGCAGGTTTGGATAACCAACGCCGGGCCGGTTTTGTGCGCGGGCCTTTGCACGGCATTCCAATTCTCGTTAAGGACAACATTGCCACTAATGACAATATGCAGACAACGGCCGGTTCCCTCGCATTGGTCAACAGCAAAGTGCCGGCTGACGCCACGATTATTCAGCGCCTCCGCGATGCCGGCGCCATTATCCTCGGCAAAAGTAATCTTGGGGAATGGGCGAATTTCCGGGGCTTTATTAGCAGCTTTTTAACTATTGGCTGGAGCGCGCGCGGGGGCGCTACCCTAAATGCCTACGACTTGAACTATACGTCTTGGGGATCGAGTTCCGGCTCGGCTGCCGCGGCTGCCGCCAACATGTGCGCTGCCGCGATCGGGACCGAAACAGACGGTTCCATTACCGGTCCCTCAGCGGTGGAGAACGTCGTTGGGTTGAAGCCAACGCTGGGTTTGGTTTCACAGGACGGAATTATTCCGATCAGTCACCAGCAGGATACTGCTGGTCCAATAGCGCGCACGGTCACGGACGTAGCGATTCTCCTTGGAGTTATCCAGTCGCCTTTCGGCGAAGTGGTCGGACAATCCGTTCCGGCGGACTATACACAATTCTTACAGTCGGGAGCGCTCAATGGAGCCCGAATTGGCCGCGACATTCGCTTCTTCGATTACAACTACTACGGCAGCGGTTTTCCGGGCGATGAGGAGACAGTTACCTTTGCCCAACACGCCTTAGATGTGATGGAAAGCCTTGGCGCGACCATTGTCGACACAGATACGGGCGATGTTTTTGCCTATACCGACGACGAAACCACCGCGCTACTTTTCGAATTCAAAGCGCAAATCCAGGAATATCTGGCCACTCTGACACATACCGACATGCGCACTCTGGCTGACCTGATCGCGTTCAACACAGCGCACTGTCCAGAAGAGTTGGTTTACTATGGTCAGGAACTCTTCGAATTGGCCGAGTCGACCAGCGGAGATCTGACCGACCCGGTTTATGTGGCAGCGAGAACACACGCTCGAAATACAGCGCGCGCTGGAATCGACAATGCGCTCACGGCGCAAAGTCTTGACGCAATTGTTGCACCCCACCTGACGAATTCGACCGGCCCGGCCGTGTCCGGCTATCCAAATCTCTCGATGCCGGTTGGCATACGGTCCAACGGCAGGCCGGCCGGAATGTTGATCTACAGCACATTCCTGCACGAACCTCAGCTCATAGGATTTGGCTATGCTCTGGAACAGGCATTACATCCGCGGCAGGAGCCGCAACTCATCGGTCCGATCCCAACAATCCCGCCGGCCGACCTGTGTAGTGGCCTGCCGAAGAAACCACACGTCTTCACTGGCAAAGCACATCTGCCGCACGGTCGAATTTTCTAGGAAAGATCACGCCGTTTGAGTGTGCAGCGACACGGGCGATTCTTTGCCCGTGACGGTGTTCCTTGGTTGCGGATTTGCGGCGAAGTACCGCGAAGGGGGTGGCGTCTTGTCCGTGCCGCTGCAATGGATGCTCGGGTTGCAACGGCTGAAACTAGACGCGATTTGGCTCGAGATTTTTCCGGGGACTGGGAATGAAAAAGCTGACGCAATCACAATCCGAAGTTTTCAGGAGCAATTACGCAGGCACGGACTGGCTCGAAACTATTGCTTGATCTACCAGCCGCAGGCCTCGGACCTGCACGAGCTTGAAACGATGCGCTGCTTTGGAATCGGAAGACGCGAGTTGGAGGATCGACTGGCAGGTCCGAGCACGATCCTGAACCTAAGCTATTCGATTCATCCGCCGTTGCTGCTCCGGTTTGAACGTCGCGTTTTTTGCGACCTCGATCCGAGCGAAATTTTTTATTGGATGACAAAGATGGAGATGGGGCAATCGAGTCATCAGGAGTTCTGGACAATTGGACTCAATCTCGGAGCCCCAGACTGTGCGCTACCGAAATCGCGACTGGAGTGGAAAACGTTTTTCCCATTGGTGGATACGGAGTCCATCGGAATCCGACCGCTTCCTCACACAACCAAATTCTCCACGATTGGGCAATGGTATTGGGGTGGGGCAGTGGAAGTAGACGGAAAATTTCCGGACCTCTCGAAGAAATTCGCGTTCGAAAAATATCTCGACCTGCCCTCAAGACTGCCTGACGCGCAATTTGAATTGGCGATGAATATTCGCCCGGATGATCCCGAGCGAAAAAGATTGGCAAGACACGGTTGGCGCCTTGTTGATCCACATCGAGTGGCCACCACTGCCGGGCGCTATCGGCGCTATATCGCATCGGCCAGCGCTGAATTCACGGCCATCAAGGGCGTAGATGTCTCCTGGCGCACCGGTTGGCTGAGCGATCGGGCGGCAACGTTTCTGGCGACGGGGCGGCCGGTAATCACAGAAGATACCGGTGCAGGTTCATACCTGCCGGCGGAAAACGGGTTCCGGTTCGTAGACGATCTTGAATCGGCCGCGCGCGCAGCGCAGGAGATAATCAAAGACAGACGGTCGCTTGCCCGGATTGCCCGGGAAACAGCCGTCGAGATCTTTGATTCTGTGAAAACCCTGCGGAAAATTTTACAGCTGTAGACGTATTGGCTCACGCTGTTACGCCCCTTCAAACACCGTTTGCAAAACGAATTTCGGGTGTTACTCGTTTGCCGGTATGGCCGAC
>DASXIC010000150.1:0-8209 GCA_036498205.1 Chthoniobacterales bacterium
CTTCAACGCGCGAATAGTAAACGCAGCGACGAGCACCATGCCGATGCCGGTGATCCACACGGCGATTGGATATGCTTTCCATGTCCCGATAAGGATTGTGATTTCGGCGGCAAACCCGCTGAACCCGGGAATGCCCATTGAGGCGGCGGAGGCAATGACGAATGCGAACGCGGCGAAAGGCATTGCGCGGGTTAGTTCCATGGTGGAGAGCGCCTCGAGGTCGCGGGTGTGAGTGCGGCGATAAACCATCCCGGCGATGGCGAAGAGGAGTGCGCCGATAATGCCGTGAGAAAACATTTGCAACACTGCCCCGGAAACGCCGAGAACGTTGGCGGTGGCCAAGCCAAGAAGCACGAAGCCCATATGGCTAACGCTGGAATAGCCGATCACGAATTTCAGGTCGCGTTGACGCAAGGCAACGGCCGCGGCGTAAACGATACCGATGACAGCGAGGAGGGCGATCCAGGTGCGCCACATTTGAAAACCTTGCGGAAAAAGATTCATTGCCACCCGCAACCCAGCGTAGGCACCCAGTTTCATGACGATTCCGGCAAGCAGCAACGAACCCGCGGTCGGCGCAGCGACATGACCAGTCGGTGCCCAGGTATGCAATGGCCAGATGCCAGCGAGAACGCCGAACCCGAGAAACAACACTGGAAATGCCCATGATTGTAACTGCGGCGGGAATTGAAATTGGACGAGCTGCTGGAGATCCAACGCTGAAGCGATGCTTCCCTTTCCGGCGGTAACGTAGGCAGCGATGATTCCGATGAAGACGAGGGCGCCGCCGAAAAATGAATAGAGCGTTAGCTTCATCGCGCCATACTCCTTGTTAGTCGATCCCCAGATCGCGATGAGGAAGTACTTCGGCACGATGACCAGCTCGTAGAAGAGGAAAAGAAGGAAAAGATCGGCGCTGAGGAAAACGCCATAGGAGCCGCCGACCACGAGAAGGAGCCAGAAAAAAAATTCTTTCGCTCGATGCTCGACATCCCACGAGAAGAGGACCGCACTGACGGCCGTAATTCCAGTAACCAGAGCGAGCGTCAGGCTGATGCCATCGACGGCGAGATGATATTCCATTCCAAGCGTCGGCACCCATGGGACCCGCACGATCGTGCTGAAGTGCGCAAAATCGATGTCCTTGGAAAAGAATGCAGCCAGGCTCACCGCCAATCCGCTGGCGGTGGTGGCGAACGCGATCCAGCGTGCAAGAGTGCGCGGCGTTGCCAGCAGCACGACCGCTCCCGAGAATGTGATGTAAATCGTCCAGGCGATCATTGGCGCCGGCGCGTTCGATAACGCGGCGCCGTCTCGCGGACGTGAAATCCGATCTCCCGACGAGGTTTTTTCGGAGGAGCCATGAGTTGCCGGATTGCTTCGATAATTGTCGCAATCTCGTCGTCATGTTTACCGACGCGCTTTTCGAGTTCGGAAAACTTTCGCGCGAGCTCGCGATTGGGCGTGCGAAGATAGAGGATGCTTTGCCCGACGCGTTCGATCGGAGTGATCTGCTTGCTCATTCCTTGCTGGATCAGACAAACAATCGCGCCATCTGGACGACGGTTGCGTTGAAGATATTAAAAATGAATTGCGGCACGATCCCCACCGCGAACATCAGCAGGACAACGGGAATTACTGTCCACTTCTCGTTTGCTCTAAGATCCGAAAAAGTGCGGCAACTTTCCGCCAGCGGCCCACTGAAGAGTGCCTGCATGGCTCGCATGAAAACGATGGCAGTGACGAGAAGACCAAGGGCAGCAACAGCGGTGAAAGAAGCTGCCATCGCAAACGAGCCTTTGAAAATCAGGAATTCGCCGACGAAGCCGTTGAGGCCCGGGAGCCCGAGGGAAGAGAACATGGCGACACTCATCCACCCACAGAGCAGCGGAGTCCGCTGCATCAGTCCGCCGAAATCGTTAATGCCGCGCAGCCCGCGCCGTTGCTCGAGTAATCCGACGAAGTAGAACAAAGCGGCCGCGGTGATGCCGTGATTGAAGATTTGCATGAAAACGCCGCTCAATGCGGCCTGCATCTCCGGCAACGGCCTGACGGCGGTGCCGGTCACGGCAAACAGACCGAGCATGCAATAGCCGAGGTGGTTTACCGACAGGTAAGCGACCATTCGTTTGAGGTCGGATTGCGCCCAGGCGGCCAGGGCCGCGAACACAATCGAGCAAACTGCCAACCCAAGCAGCCACGGAGCAAGAATTCTGATCTCGTTCGGAAAAAGGGGAAGCAGCAATCGGACGAACCCATACACGCCCATCTTGGAGAGGACGCCGGTCAACACCATGGAGACACCGACGGGCGCAGTCTCATAAGCGTCGGGTAACCACGTATGAAAAGGAAAGAGCGGTACCTTGACCGCCAGGCCGAGAAAAATTCCGGCGAAAGCCAACCACGCGAAATTTCCATCGAGCAGCCCTGTTTTTCCGAGATTGGCGAGCGCGGCAAAATCGAAAGTGCCTTTGGCAAAATAAATTCCTAGAAAGGACAGCAGCATCGCGACGCTGCCGAGGAAGGTGTAGAGAAAAAATTTCGTCGCGGCCCGGTCGCGATTTTCGCCGCCCCAGATTTTGATGAGCAGAAAAGCGGGGACAAGGCTCATTTCGTAGAACAGAAACCAGAGAACGAAGTTCTGGGCCATGAACGTTCCGTAGAGAGCGGATTGCATGAGCAACATGAGCGCGCAGAAGCCGCGATCTCCGCGTTGCGCCAGGAGTGCAAAAGGAAAGACAATCGATGTGAGAATGACGAGAAGCAGACTTAAACCATCGATGCCGACGAGGTACTCGGCGCCAATAGCTGGAATCCAATTGTGGCGCTCAACAAGTTGAAGTCCGGCTGTTGTCGAATCGAAGCTTCGCCACAACTGCCAGGCGAAAATCGCGGCAAGGCCGTTGAAGGCGAGGGCAATTGCGCGGGCATAATTGCGCGGCGCGACAGTCATTGCACACGCGCCCGCCAGCGGAATAAGAATCAGTGCGGTAATCAGGTGAGCCATGCGTAGAGAAGAAGCAGAGCCAGCATGCCGATCGCGACAGCGCCGAGGTAGGTTTGGATTTGTCCCGAATGCCACCTCGATATCACGCGGCCGAGGCCGCGTGCCCCAATGGTCGTTTCATCAACGCCGGCGTTGATACCGTGTTGATCGAAACTGGAAGTGAAAATTCCAAAAAGCTGGCCGAGCCCGGCGAATGTCCGCACCAGACCGTCCCAGAAATAACGGTCCATCCAGTCGAAAACGCGTGCTGCCGTTCTGCTGAAGGCGACGATGGTGTGCTCGTAAAGATCGTCCAGCCCCATCTTATTTTCGAAGAATCGAAATAATGCGGGCTGCGCCTTCTCCAGCGGATCTTTTTCGCTCGCAAAGCGATAGATAAAGATCCCGATGAGGATGCCGATCGCGACTAGCAGAAGCGAAAGCAAGAGCATCGGTTGCAATAGCAAAGCCGGATCAGCGTGGGCGGCTTCACCCTCCAGATAGGTACGGAGCCATGGCCACGCTGGTGTGAGGAGCACGGCCAAAAGGATCGAGCAGATCGCGAGCACCATCAGCGGCGTTGTCATGACGCGCGGGCTTTCGTGTGCGTGTTCGGAGCCGGCGCGCGAGTTGCCAAAAAAGACATAGATGATCTGACGCGTCATGTAGAGAGCAGTCAGGACCACTCCTGCAAGCATGAGATAGTGAGGCAAACGCGAAAACTGCCAGTGCTCCGTAGCGTGCAGGATCTCCTCCTTTGTCCAGCCGCCGGAAAAGAAGAACGGGACACCACTTAAATTCATCATGCCGACGGCATAAGTAAGAAACGTGACCGGCATGACCCAGCGAAGGCCGCCCATCCGCCGAATATCCTGCTCCTCATGAGTACCGTGAATGACTGAGCCCGCGCCGAGGAACAACAGGGCTTTGAAAAACCCATGCGCGATGAGGTGCATGATGCCGGCTGCGACTCCGCCGACACCGAGCGAAACCATCATCAGACCCAGCTGTGAGATGGTGGAGTAAGCCAGAATGCGTTTGATATCGAACTGGGCGAGCGCGATGAGCGAAGCGATCAGGGCGGTGATTACGCCGATCGAAACGACCACTATAAGAGAGGGCGTCGTGCCCTTAATCGCGCCAAACGAAAACAACGGATAAACCCGTGCGACCAGAAAAACTCCTGCCGCAACCATCGTCGCAGCATGGATCAATGCGCTGACCGGTGTCGGACCTTCCATTGCGTCCGGGAGCCAGACGTGGAGAGGAAATTGTCCGGATTTACCGACGGCACCGCAGAAAATCAGGAGCGCGACAAAAGTGGCGCTGCCGCCGATCGCAAGAAGGGCGGTCCTTTCAATACAACCATGGCCGTTGTCGTAAAAGAGCAGGGTGCCACTGCTGCCATAGAGCCACAGAATCCCAATGAAGAATCCGATATCGCCGATGCGCGTTGTGATGAACGCCTTTTTTGCGGCGGCAGCTGCGCTTGGCCGTTCGATCCAGAATCCGATAAGCAGATAGGAAGCGAGCCCCACGAGTTCCCAGCAGATAAAGAGAAGGAGGAGACTGTTCGCGATGATGAGACCGAGCATCGCAGCGGAGAAAAACGAGAGATACGCGAAGAAGCGGGTAAAATTCTTGTCCCCGGCCATGTAGCCGATGCTGAAAACAAAAATGCAGAGTCCGACCAGCGTAATCATGATCAGCATGGCGGCGGCAAGAGGATCGAGCACCCACCCCAGGCGCAACACCTGATCGCCAAAAGTGAACCAGATGAAATTGTGAATGGCTCGGTAACCAGGAGTTTGAAGTGTTGGCAAAAATGCGGCACTTGCGAGCACGAGCGCAATTACCTGGCCGGTAACGGCGAATCCCGCGGCCGCGACGCGTCGAGACCCGGCGAGACTCAGGACGATCAACGACACGACGAGTGGAACCGCCGGAATCAGCCAGACGTTAGTCACGATCCAGGAAATCATCCGCGAAGGCGATCAAGTTTATCGACGTCCGTCGTTCGATAGTGACGATAAATGGCGATGACCAGGGCGAGTCCGACGGCGGCTTCGGCGGCGGCGATGGCGATGGAAAAAATTGCGACCATAACGCCCGTTGGTACTTCTGGGTGCGGACCGTAGCGCCAAAAGGCGACGAAGTTGAGATTCGCCGCGGCCAGCATCATCTCGATCCCTATTAGAATAAAGATGGCATGACGGCGACTAAGAGCCGCCAGCAAACCAATGCTGAACAACGCTGCCGAGATAATGAGGAAGAGCTGAAGGGTCGGCGTCATGGCTCAGGCGATTCGGTGGGGTAGCGCACGCGTCCCGCGTGCTGGCGAGCGCGTCCTCGCGGTCGCGAACTTCGTAAGAGATTGTTTCGGCGAGACGCCGAAACGAACACGCGGGACGCGTGCGCTACCCGCATGCTTTTCTTCATCGCCGCTCCTCCATCACCAGAACGAGAGCGCCGATGAGTGCCGCGGTCAGCACCAGCCCGACACATTGCAGAGGCCAGACATAATCAATGAGCAGTACTTCCCCAATTCGCTGGACCGTAAGCGGTCCGATTTTTCCGGGCCCGCCAGAGAGACCAGCGCTGCTGAGGATCGCCCAGGCAAGTCCGGCAAATATTGCGACGGCCACGATTGCACCAGTCCACCTGAAATAATCAGGCGATCTGGCGTCACGGCGCGTCAATAGAATGGTGAAGACAATCAGAACGGCGACTGCGCCGACATAAACGAATACCTGGACCAAGCCAACGAATTCGGCGCCGAGCAAAAAGTAAAACGCCGCGATACCGACGAAAGCGACAGCCAGGCTGAGCGCGGCCCGCATCAGCTGAGGTAGAAGGGCGGCAGCAAGCGCAGCTGCGAGTGTCATGATGCTGATAGTGAGAAACGCAACCGCGCTCATTCCGCGAAGCGATAAGTGCGAGGCCCAAGTTTTCTGCGCGTATCAAGCAGCCATGAGAGGGCAAGATAAACGATGGCAATGAGAGCGAGCGACCAGAGCCATCCCGCAAAACCGCGTCCCTGGTAGTGCCAGATGGCGGCGGAAATCACGCACGTAAAAGCCATTGGGAGCATGAATTTCCAGGCGAAATTCATGATCTGATCTACCCGTGTGCGTGGAAGCGTTCCTCGCACCCAGACATAGACAAAAAGAAGCGCTCCCAGTTTTACGAAAAACCAAATGTATGAGGGGATGAATTGCAGCACCGCAATCGGAGCGTGCCATCCGCCAAGGAACAGTGTGACGGCCAGCCCGCTGATGGCGAACATCCCAAAATATTCCGCCATGAAAAATGTGGCGTACTTGAACCCGGAGTATTCCGTCATATGCCCGGCGACGATCTCGGATTCGCCTTCCGGCACATCGAACGGAGTTCGGTTGGACTCGACCAAACCGGACACAAAAAATAAAATGAAAGCGGCCGCGCCCCATGGGGTGGTGACGAACCAGTGTGGGACGATGCCAAATGAGTATCCGCTCTGGGCGGCAACAATGGTATCGGGGGAAAGAGCACCAGTGACCATCACCACGGGTAACGTGGTGATAATGAGCGGCAATTCGTAACTGATCATCTGCGCAATCGCGCGCATTGCCCCGAGCATGGAGAATTTATTGTTGCTTCCCCATCCAGCCATGAAAACGCCCAGCTCGGTGGTTGAGCCGATAGCAAAGAAAAACAGAATTCCCCCATCGATGGCCAGCGGGGTCATATTTCGCCCGTAGGGAATGATGCCGAGTACGATAATGGCGGTTGCTGCAATGATGATCGGTGCCAGGAAATGGACGATTTTATCCGCCCGGCTCGGTACGATGTCTTCCTTGATCAACATTTTAATCCCGTCGGCCACCGGTTGAAAAAGTCCGAATGGTCCAACCCGGTTTGGTCCGTAACGATTTTGAATACGGCCAAGGATTTTTCGTTCCAGCACTGAAAGAAGTGCAAAGAGCGTCAGGAAAACCGCGAGCAGAGCCGCGATGCTCAGCAGACTCGAAGCCAGCTGCATGATCCAGTCAGGCGCGCCGGTCAAAGGCGCAAGCATTCGATGCTTCGTGCGAACGAAAATTTGGTCGACAAAATCGATCATCGCCGAGGAAGAAGAGCGGCCTCCGATTTTTTAATCAAGACGGAACGAATAAAATAAACGGCAAACATTGATTTTCTACGGAACAAAAGCGCCATTGATCTGGGCTATAACCTTTAGCCCGAATTTCTAGCGAGCCCAATCTCAGCGCCTGGAGAGCCGTTCCTGATAGACGCGGAGATTGACGAATGCGGTTTGCAAAAGGGGTGCGGCGACTCCGTGGACGCCGCCTCGCTCAATGAAATCGCCCAGGATGTGATCGACCTCGACTGGTGCGCCCTTTTGCAAATCGCGATACATCGAGGAGGTCAATGAAGATCGCGGCGCCGTCATTGCCGCGGCGTGGCGTGAAAGGAAGGCGGGTGAGGGCTTGTGGCCGCAGGCGGTCGCAATCGCGACGGATTCGTCCAGAATCTTCAACGACAGATCGGCTCCTCCCGCTACGGCCACAATTTCGCCAATCGCGCCGCGCATCAGGCAGGTGACGGCGCCGAGACTGGCGAGCTGGACCCATTTTTCCCACATCTCCTGCATGATGTCTGTCGAGAGGCGGGCGTCGAACCCGGCTCCTTGCATCGTGGCATCGAGTCTTTGCAACCGAGACGTTGTCGCGTTGTTTCGTTCTCCGTAGGCCAATTGCTGGATCGCGGCAAGTTGAACGATACGGCCTTTATTGTCGAGCTCGGTCACGACGAGGCAGACGCCACCAATGACGGAATGCTCCCCAAATCGCTTCGCCAGGAGACCGATGTGACGCATGCCGTTGAGCACAGGAAAGATCATTGTTTCCGGACCAACAGCAGCGGCGAAATCGTTCATTGCCGCTTCCAGCGCATAAGCCTTTACGCTCAGGAACACGAGATCGTAAGGTGTCTCGATCTTCTCGGCAGTGATCAGGTTCGGAGTGATGAGAGCGTCACCATGAGGGCTCATAATGCGAAGGCCATCCCGGGTGAGCTGTTTCGCCCGAGACGGGCGGAGAAGGAAAGTCACGTCGCGCCCGGCCTGGGTGAGCCGGCCGCCAAAGTAGCCCCCAACCGCTCCGGCGCCGACGATTAGGATCCGCATAGCTAAATGAAAAATTTATCAGTTGAGTCTGTTGTCACCGGGCCGTGGCGTGAACT
>DASXIC010000151.1:0-12577 GCA_036498205.1 Chthoniobacterales bacterium
TCCGCGCTCGGTTTGTTATGGCAATGACGCAAAGCGTAGAGAATCGATATCGTCTCCCAAGTCGCTCGTTCGCGCGTTGCTTTGAGGCTTGGGTGGCACCTGCCTATGCCATCGGTCAGGCCGGACTCCACATCGAAAGAAGCGAGGTTCGAACAACCATCGGAGCGCGAAGAGCTGTAGTCAGGCAGTTTGGATTGCGTTCTCTCGCGCGCTGAGGTTTTATTGGCAAAGGCGAGTTCACCGGCGAACGAACCTGAACGGAATGAACTGCGGCAGCTTTCATCCCAAATGGCGACCGCGTTTCACGCCTCGAATGAAAACATCGAGCCCAGGGCCAGAAGGAAAGAGGCGATTTACAACAGGGTTTACATTCATCCTTCTTCTTTGTGGGGCAAGCGGATGCGCACATCTGGCGACCGTGAAAACGGAGCGGGCGCGACTTCCCACTGCGTTAGCTACTGAAGAACACCTCGAACCCGCGAAGAAATACCTCGCCGCAGCAGAGCAGGAGTCGCCGCTGCCGGCCTTAGGCCATGATCTGCTCGCAGTTAAAATAGCCGGTAGTGTATTAGAACGGCGACCAAGGGACGAAGCGGCCCGAAACATCTATAACTTCGCGGTAGCAAGGACGGTCGAAAATATCGAGCGAACAAACCTCCAGCCGTGGCGGAGCCCGGTGAGCATTGCTACCGATGAAGGGAACCATACTCTTATATCTCCAAAGCCCAGTGATTCAGAACATGATCCGAGCCGATACGATCTATTTCCCGCGGATACGTTAAAGGTCGGCGGGCAGTTTTTTCAAAACCACCGGACCATAGATGGTCTTGGTGCGCCATGTGTAGCAGTCGAGCGCACAGAGAATCCGCGGTTTCGCCAGCAATACAAGCTCGCCCGAATTTACGCTTCGGTCACAGCCGTGATAAAGTTTAGCGGGCGCCGAGCAGAACTGGACTTTATCGATCCTTTGACAGCTCAGCAGGCTACCCTGAATTATCGCGTTTTTCCCCTGGCAGCCGACTTCGATGTTTCCATCGCAATGCTGATGGCTCGAGAGCGACCGGAAAAAATTGGGTTTGCGCGGATGGTTCGGCCGGAAGCGTATGCCAGCACGGCAAGACTGCTTCAATTACAACAGTTCGATTCGAAACGCACGCCGGTGATTTTTGTCCACGGCCTACAAGACACGCCGGCGAGCTGGACCACCATGATCAACTCACTGCGCAATGATCCGTGGATCAGGAAGCGCTACCAGTTCTGGTTTTTCACTTACCCGAGTGGTTACCCTTATCCCTATTCGGCGATGCTGCTCCGCCGCGACCTCGATGGAATGAAGCGAGCATTCCCCGCAGAAAAACGGGCTGTTCTCGTCGGCCACAGCATGGGCGGTATGATTTGCCGGCTGATGATCACCGATGCCGGAGACAAGATCTGGCGCGCTTTCTTTCGCTCGAGTCCGGCAAAGACTCCATTTGCTCCCGAAACGCGCCATCTCCTCGAAGAAGTGTTGGTTTTCAATCACCGTCCAGAGATAAAACGAGTCATTTTTATTTCGACGCCACACCGTGGGAGTGCGCTTGCCTCGAACTGGATTGGGCGCATCGGGTCGTCCTTGGTCAGAACTCCGCGATTATTTACCTCGGTTTATGCATCAGCCAAACCGATTCTAATTGCCGATCCCGCCGCCAGACCGCTCAACCGCATGCCTAACAGCGTCGACACCCTGGAACCAAACGATCGGTTCGTGAAGATGGTGAATAAGCTTCCAATTACAGGCGGTGTTCCATACCACTCGATCATAGGAGATCGCGGTCGTGGTGATACGCCAAATAGCTCGGATGGAGTAGTTCCATATTGGAGTTCTCATCTGGCCGGCGCGCAATCCGAACTGATCGTTCCCTCAAACCATGCCGCTCCGCGTAATGCGGAAGCGATTAGAGAAGTTGAAAGAATTCTAAAAACGTATTTTTAACCGCCCGAATCGCCATGGGCCGAATTCCCACAATCGCCCGCCGGTAAAGGAACAATCTGGACTAGCAATAATGGATGCCGGAATTAAGCGCTTGTGAAGATCGCGGCGAGGTACCGCCCGACGCGGCTCAACTTGCGAGGAAATAGATTCCTGTTGTTCATTGTCTTCCTTACCGCTTCGATCGAGTCGGCCCGCAGCTCAGAAGCGCCCACTCTGATCGAGCGGCCAAACGCGAGCGCTGGACCGACTCAAGTCTCCGTCCGAATATGGGTCATCGACATCAACAGTATCGACAGCGCACAGCAAACATTCATGGCTGACATTGCGGTCGTCTTGCGTTGGAAAGACCCTCGTTTGGCTCACACGGGCGGTGGAGTTGCGCACTACCCGCTCGACCAAATCTGGCATCCGGGCGTGGTTATCGTGAACGAAACCAACTCCGTTAGTCGCAGACTACCGGAGTCTCCCGAGGTCGAAGCTGATGGTACGGTGGTTTATCCCCAGCGTTATGTTGGTTCCTTTGCACAGGCGTTGCGCCTGAGGTCGTTCCCTTTCGATAAGGAAACTTTTCACGTTCATCTCGTAGCCGTTAAATATAAGCCGAGCGAGGTTGAGTTCGTCCCTGATAAGGGTTGGGTCGGCGCCGGCCTCAAGCAAGCTGGCGGAATCTCGCCGTCGATCACGCTGCCGGATTGGACCGTTGAAAAATGGGAGATTAAAACACAAGCGTACGCTCTGGCGCCGGGTAGGGAGCTTTCGGGTTATACCTTCGAATTCACCGCGTCCCGCGACGTGCGGCATTACATCCTGAAAGTAATCCTTCCCCTCGTTCTCATTGTAATTATGTCGTGGTCCGTTTTCTGGATCGATCCGGTCAACGCCAGCTCGCAGATCAGTGTCTCGGTTACTTCAATGCTTACCCTGATTGCTTATCGCTTCGCTATAGATAGCCAGCTGCCACGATTACCTTACATGACGCGCCTGGACGCTTTTATTCTAACCAGCACTCTGCTGGTCTTCTTTTCCTTGATTGAGGTTTTATTGACAACAATCCTGGATGATAACCGTCAGACTGAGCGCGCCAAAAAAATTGATCTCTACTGCCGCGCAGTTTTCCCAGTTATCTTTGTTATCGCTGCGATTGCGATCTTTTCCAATCCGCGAGACTGATCCGATTGAGAGCACGTTCGCGCGACACATGACCCATGAGCATTGCGCATGAGAAATTGGTGCTATCGCTCAACGTTGATGCTAAGCCGCGTCCTGCTTTGGCCATTTGTGCGGCTGCACATCTGGCGCGTTTCGGGCCCTCGGGAGTTTCCCGGAGCTGCGGTAGTAGTGGCCAATCACATCTCGCATTTTGACCCGTTTCTTCTGGCCGTCGCCTTTGCGCAAACAATCGACTGGATGACGACCACTGAGTTCTACTCGAACCCACTTCTTGGAGCGTGGCTGCGTGCGCTCAATACTCTGCCGGTGAACCGTTCGCGACCGGACCATCGCGCAATCCGACTCGGAGTCCGGCGGCTACGTGCCGGGCGATTGCTCGGAGTGTTTCCCGACGGCGGGCTCAGGGCTGGCCCGACCTCAGTTCTAGGAGGCGTCACACCCAAGAGTGGCGCGGCCTCGATTGCGCGAATAGCTGGTGTTCCCATTATTCCCTGCGTTATCTTCGGCAGCGATCGACTCTATGCTCCGGCCAGTTGGCGACCCTGGCCGCCACGGACGAAAATCTGGATCGCAGTCGGCGCGCCCTTCCGGGTGTCCGACGCAAGCGGCGTTGAAGCCAGCGCCCAGCTCGTGAATGCCATGCGCGAAATTGCCGCTGAAGCCGTCGCCCATTTTGCACTCAGTGAAGATGATCTGCCGACCACGCCCCAGCGGCGCAAAGGCCGGGACGCACAATCGGTGCCTAACGAATCATGAAATCGGTCCTTCATCGCAGCTTCGGGCTGGCGGTCGACCAGATGCTCTGTGGCACAATGGCGGTGCTTCATCGGCGGCATGGCAGGCGCGTTTCCACGCGCGAGGCGGTCGAGAAGTATGTCACTGCCTGCGAAGGCCTCACCCGTGCAGAGTATTTTGCGCTGCCGCCAACGCTGGAAAATTTTCGCGCCGAGACACCAGACATCATCAGCTGGTCGAGTGCTGCCACATCCGTGGCTAGATTTCCAAAAAACGGAAGAGTCCATGTCAGCCTTTATTGGTCGTTTCCGCGTGGGCCTACAATCATCATGCTGCACTCTCTCATGTCGGCCTCGGACAGGGGTTATCGGACATGGGCGGGCCGTTTCAATGCGCTGGGCTGGAACGCGGCGTTCGTCCACCTGCCTTTTCATTATTCGCGCCGGCCGCGTGGTCATTTAAACGGCGAGCTGTGTTGTACCGCCGATCTTGTCCTTACTGGCGACACACTGCGCCAGGCGGTAGTTGAAGTTCGGCAGCTTCTCGCCTGGCTACGCACGAAAGGAATCGGCGAATTGGGATTGTTAGGTACCAGCTACGGCGGCTGGGTTGCCGCCCTGGCCGCTTCAGTCGAGCCCGACCTGCGGTTCATCGCCCTGTTGGCTCCGATGGTGAATGCTGCCCATGCCCTGTATGAGGGGCCTACCAGTTGGACAATTCGCGGCCAACTTTTGCGGGCGGGACTGGAGCGAACCTTCGTCGATCGTCATGCGCACCTCTCGTCCCCATTTTGCGCGCCGCCTGCGGGCAATGGCGCGATACGAACTGTGATTGTCGCCGGCAGATTCGATCGGATCGTAAGACTTGCGGATCTTGTCGCGTTGCGCGACGCCTGGCAGGGATCCGAATTGATCACGGTTTCGCAGGGTCATTTCGGCTACCACATGATCCCGCGAGCGGTCGATTGGCTGCGTAATCGGGGCTTGCTGGCAGCGCGTACTGTTCAGTAGTCGCCACGGACTTGCGGTCCACCGATTCCCAGGCCGCGAAAGACATCTCGTATTGTCGTAGAATCAGCGACAGGGAAGTATCAGCGCCCCAAGCGGGATGCAGAATTCCCACGAGGCGTCGGTTCACTCTCGGAACCGAATCATTGATGGCTACGGTAATCGCCGTACCCGGCCAAATTTCTAGCTTCCGTACTTGAAAGAGACCAACACGCGCGCGCGATACGCCCGAACCTTGCCATCCTCAACCGTCATATCCATCTTCACAATCTCGGCCACACGCAGGTCGCGCAACGTACCGGCCGCAGTCTCTACCGCATTCTTTGCCGCTTCCTCCCAGGAAGTGGCGCTTGTCCCAATTACCTCGACTACCTTATAAACTGAGTCCGCGGATGGACCTTTTCTGCTCATAATGGTTCTTTGCTAGCAATTACGAACGTGGGTGTCAAACCATCGCAATTTCTTAAGCAAAAAATGAAGCGGACAGGGAGTGTTTCAAGGGGCAGATTTACAATTCCTCGGGACCGGGGCGTTCTTCGATTCCTCTCTCTCTCTCTCTCTCTCTCTCTCTCTATATATATATATATATATATAGTGAGCGATCTAATTCTTGCCGGTTGCGCGAATCCCACTGCCTTCAGAGACTCCAGCAACCGTTCTCCGGCTGACGGGGCTGGCAAAAATTCTCAAGAAAATTACTTGACTGATCAGTCTAGATAGATAATCTTGGGGCATGCCCAGAGTAAGCGACGTGAAGAGACGGCTGACCGATGCCGCGCTGGATCTGATGTGGGAAAACAGCTACGGCACCACTTCGGTGGATGCCATTTGCGAGCGGGCCGGGGCAAAAAAGGGCAGTTTTTATTATTTCTTTAAATCAAAGTCCGAGCTAACCGTCGCCGCATTGGAGGCAGAATGGAACAAGAACAAGGCGAGCATGGACGCTCTTTTTTCTCCCACGGTTCCTCCTCTGGAGCGGCTCGATCGCTACTTCGATCATGTGCACGACCGGCTGGCCCAGCTCCAACAAAGGTGCGGTTCCATCCTCGGATGCCCTCTCTTAAGCATCGGGAGTGAGGTCAGCACGCAAGACCCGGGGGTGCGCGCTGTCGTGGATCGCATCTGGGATCGAAAGATAAAGTATTTCGAGTCCGCGATTCGCGACGCGGATGCGCAAGGCTTGATTGATGCGCCAGATCCGGAAGCGAAAGCGAGAGCGCTTTTTGCCTGTTATCACGGGACGCTGGCCCAGGCGCGAATTCAAAACGACGTCGGATTACTTCGCGATTTCTCGCGGGTCGCGATGGATGTTTTGGGGGTGAAACACGTAACTGCACCTGCGTCGTAGCTCTCTTTTTTTACCAATTTTATAGACGACTAGTCAAGTATAAACCGACAAAACCCGAAAAAACTCGACCCATGAAAACCGATGAAAATAACCAGGCCGTAACAGTTTTCCTACAGAACATACCAGCCGCGGTTTCCAAATTAAAAAACCGCCTCCAGCGCACCTACGAAAAGGCTTACCCCGGCCTCGGTGATATCATTCGCATCGTCCTCGACGAGGAAGAAGCGAAGGCGTGGAGCTTATCGCCATTTCCACATCTATTTCTGCCTGACCTGGTGGAAGCGCATGTCGAGGAGCTGGGGCTGCAACCAGCAGAAACCAGGTATGACCGCGAGTTACCGATCTCCGACTTCAGCCCGTTCGAAGATAATCAGCTCTTTCCCGCTCTATGTGGATCGTAAGGTTAGCTCTTCGGCGTCCCTACACGTTCGTGGTAATGGCGCTGCTCATCTTCTTGCTCGGCGTCGCATCGATCAAGAATACGCCGACGGATATTTTTCCCGAGATCGACATCCCGGTGGTGACAGTCGTGTGGCAATACAGCGGCCTTTCTGCCGATCAAATGGCGAAGCAGATCACGACCTTCAGCGAGTACACGATTTCGTCAGCGGTCGATAACGTGAAGAACATCGAGTCGCAAACGCTCGCCGGGGTATCGGTGATCCGAATTTTCTTTCAACCCAATGTGCGGATCGATTCCGCCATCGCGCAGGTGACGGCTGTTTCGCAAACCATATTGCGGCGCATGCCTCCGGGAACACAGCCGCCCTTCATCATCCGTTACAACGCGTCGAGCGTGCCGATATTGCAGCTTGCACTTGGCAGCAAAAATCTGAGCGAAGCCCAGCTCTACGACTACGGTATCTATCGGGTTCGCCAGGCGATCGCGCCGGTGCGCGGCGCCACGCTGCCTCTTCCGTACGGCGGCAAGCCGCGGCAGATTATGGTCGATCTCGACCCGCAGGCGTTGCTCGCCAAAGGCCTTTCGCCTCTCGACGTGGGTAACGCCGTTAACGCGCAAAACCTTACGCTTCCCAGTGGCTCTTCGAAAATCGGCGAGCGCGAATTCACTGTGACCCTCAACAGCAGTCCGGACACGGTCGCCGCCCTTAACGATGTACCGATCAAGCAGGTAAACGGCTCGATGGTTTACATCCGCGACGTCGCCCATGTGCGCGACGGATTTGCCGTGCAGACAAACGTCGTGCGTAAGGACGGGACGCCTTCAGCGTTGTTGACTATTCTGAAGAACGGCGGCGCCTCGACTCTCGATATCGTGAACCAGATAAAGGCGTTACTGCCGAGTATGCGCGCGGCTGCGCCTCCTGGTCTGGAAATGACCGAGTTGTTCGATCAATCGATTTTCGTGCGCGCGGCAATCAGCGGTGTTGTCAAAGAAGGGGTCATCGCCGCGCTCCTCACCGCCACCATGATCCTGCTCTTCCTCGGGAGTTGGCGCAGCACGTTTATCGTCATGGTGTCGATTCCGTTGTCGATTTTGGCGTCCCTGTCGATCCTGAGTCTGCTCGGTTACACGCTTAACGTGATGACGCTGGGCGGTATCGCGCTCGCGATCGGCATTCTGGTCGATGACGCCACCGTTGAACTCGAAAACATTCACCGCAATCTGGCACAGGGGAAACCGATCCAGCGCGCAATCCTCGATGGCGCCCAGCAGATCGCCATTCCCGCGTTCGTTTCTACACTTGCCATTTGTATCGTGTTCGTCTCGGTCGTGTTTCTGACCGGCCCCGCGAAATATCTCTTTACGCCCCTCGCGCTCGCCGTCGTCTTCGCCATGCTCGCCTCCTATCTCCTCTCGCGGACGCTCGTGCCGGTGATGGTGAAATACCTTATCCGTGGTCACGAAGGGGAAAAGCCGCCATCCAATTTTTTCACGCGGATCCAGGAGTCGTTTAATCGGCACTTCGAAAATCTGCGGCAGCGTTACGTGAATGGGCTCGCCTGGTCGTTGCAAAATCGACCGACCGTCTTCCTGCTGTTTGCAATTCTGGTCGGAAGCGCATTCACAATTCTGCCGGTCGTGGGCCGAGACTTTTTCCCGACGGTGGATGCCGGTCAATTTCGGCTCCATGTCAACGCGCCGCCAGGGACACGACTCGAGGAAAGCGAGCAGATTTTTTCGCGCGTCGAAGACCTCGTCCGCGAGATCGTTCCTGCGAGCGATCTTGCCACGGTCATCGATAACATCGGTATACCGCAAGGCGTCAACCTCGCCTTTAGCGATAACGCCACCATCAGTTCCGCGGACGGCGAGATACTTGTCTCACTTAAACCGGAGCATCGTGGATCGACTCCTGTGTACATGAAGACGCTGCGGGACAAACTGGCGGCGGACTTTCCGGAGTTAAGTTTCTATTTCCAACCGGCGGACATCGTTAGTCAGATTTTGAATTTCGGTTTGCCCGCGCCGATCGACATCCAGGTGGCCGGTTACGCCGATAAGCCGAACTATGCCATCTCCCGTCAGATCGAGGCGCGAGTGAAACAGATTCCGGGCGCAGTGGATGTCGCTCTGCACCAGGTGACAAATGCGCCAGAGTTGCGAGTAAAAGTCGATCGGACACGGGCGCAGGAGCTTGGCTTCACCGAGCGCGATGTTGCAAATAGCCTGCTCATTTCGCTCAGCTCGAGCTTTCAGGTCACGCCTAACTTTTGGACCGATCCAAAAAGTGGGATCAACTATCCGGTTGCGATCCAGACCCCGCAGCATTTGGTGAATTCAGTCGAGGCCATTACCTCGACCTCGCTCGCTGGCAACGATCCGGCGCATCCGCAGCTTCTCAGCAACCTTGTCGCACTCGAGCGCAATGAAACACCTGCGGACGTGAGCCACACCAATGTGCAACCGGTGTTCGACATCTATGCCAACGTCCAAGGGACTGATCTCGGACGCGTTTCGGACAAGATAACTAGAATCGTAAACGAGTACCGGCCAAAGCTTCCACCCGGCAGCACCATCGCGGTGCGCGGCCAGGTCGAAAGCATGAACAGCGCGTTCAATAAACTCGGCCTTGGTCTCATTTTCGCGGCTGCCCTCATCTACTTCCTCATGGTCGTTAATTTCCAATCCTGGACTGATCCGTTCATCATCATTACGGCGCTACCGGGCGCGTTCGCCGGCATTTTGTGGATGCTATTTCTCACCCACACCACCTTCAACGTCGAGTCAATGATGGGCGCGATTATGAGCATCGGCGTGGCCACGTCCAACAGCATCCTTATGATCACGTTCGCCAACGAACAACTGCGCCAGGGCAAAACGGCGCTCGACGCCGCCATCGCGGCTGGTCACACCCGATTGCGTCCTGTCTTGATGACCGCGCTGGCAATGATCATTGGGATGGTGCCAATGGCACTGGGGCTAGGCGAAGGCGGCGAGCAGAACGCACCACTTGGCCGCGCCGTCATCGGCGGTCTATTGCTCGCGACAGTAGCGACCCTTTTTTTCGTGCCTGTCGTATTCAGCGTGATTCGTCACAAAATGCGGCCGCGCGAAATAGATGACGATCCAGATCTTGTTAGCACACAACTCCAACCAGTCACTCAACAGTAAGAAAAAAAAGAGAACTCAAAAATGAACACAAAAAAACTTGCAGGAAAAGTCGCGGTCGTAACCGGCGCATCAAAAGGAATCGGCGCCGATATTGCCAAGCATCTCGCCGCTGAAGGTGCGGCAGTCGTCGTCAACTATGCCTCTTCAAAGGAGGGTGCCGACGGGGTAGTCGATAAAATCACCAAGCATGGTGGGAAGGCGATTGCGATCCAGGCCAATGTTGCGAAGAAAAAAGACGTCGAGCGTCTGTTTGCCAAGGCTAAGCAAGCCTTCGGCAAGATCGACATCCTGGTCAACAACGCGGGAGTTTACGATTGGTCGCCACTTGAAGAGATCACTGAGGAACAATTCCACAAACACTTTGATGTGAATGTTCTCGGCCTGCTCCTCGCCACGCAGGAAGCGGTCAAGCATTTCGATTCCACTGGCGGCAACATCATAAACATTAGCTCGACCGTCACGTCATTGACGCCGCCAAGTTCGTCGGTTTACACCGGCACAAAAGGCGCGGTCGATGCCATCACCAGAACGCTGGCCAAGGAGCTCGGGCCACGCAAAATTCGAGTCAACGCCATCAATCCCGGCATGGTGGAAACGGAGGGAGTGCGCGCAGCCGGCTTCGACCAAGGCGATCTCCGCAAAAATATTGAGGCACAGACACCGCTGGGCCGCATCGGCCAACCCGAGGACATTGCTCCAACGGCGGTCTTTTTAGCTTCGTCCGATTCGGCGTGGATCACAGGTGAAACGCTGCGTGTCGCGGGCGGTCTTCGTTGATTCCGCTCAGCAAAATGAACAACCGCCAACCCGGCATTAAGGAGAACTGAATGACTACAACCGAACACATTGAATCTTTCAAAGCTAATTTCCAATCATCTGCCAGGAACATTCGCCGCGGTGCCAGTGGGCGGGCCGTGCTCGGCACACTGATGGTGCTGGCCGCGTTGTTCCTTATCGGAATGTTTCCACGCTGGCGGGCAAATGCGGCACTGACAAGTGCGGCGCGCGATCAGCGGCCGACGGTAACGGTGGTCACGACGCAACGTCCGGAGGGCGCCGTTAGCCTGGTTTTGCCAGGAAGTACGCAGGCAATTCAGGAAGCCGCGATTTATGCGCGCACTAACGGTTACGTCCGCAAGTGGCATACCGATATCGGCGCAAGAGTCGAAGCGGGCGATTTGCTCGCAGAAATTGAAACGCCAGAAATCGATCAGGAGTTGAATCAGGCCCGCGCAGCCGCTCAGCAAGCCGCAGCCAATTCCGAGCTGGCGCGAGCGACATTAAAGCGGTGGCAGGAAATGGTGGAAAAGAAAGTCGTCTCCTCGCAGGAGTTCGATGAGAAAAAATCCGCCTTGGATGCGCGGCAGGCTGATCTTACCGCAGCTGAAGCGAACGTGGTCCGGCTGGAAAAGCTGCAAGGGTTCCAAAAGGTGGTTGCGCCGTTTGCCGGAATTGTAACCGCACGCAATATCGATAACGGTGCGCTCATCTCTGCCGGCAATGCCGGCCAGAGCGCGGCACTATTCCACGTGGCGCAGACTGATACGCTCCGCATTTATGTGACTGTTCCGCAAACTAACGCGCGCTCGGTCGCCCCTGGACAAAGCGCCGCGGTCTCATTCCGTGAAATCCCGGACAAGACTTTTGACGCAAAGGTTGTTCGGACCGCCGGCGCGCTCGATCCGGCGTCGCGGACGCTCCTGACCGAGCTGCAAGTCGCGAACAACGAGGGCCAGTTATTTCCGGGGATGTACGCCGAGATCAAATTCGCCTTTCCGCAGGATCCACGCGCGTTGCTCGTTCCCGGCAACGTCGTCATGGTCCAATCCGACGGCCCGAAGGTTATGACCGTCGATGCCAGGCAAACGATTCGTACACACTCGGTAAAGCTTGGGCGCGATCTGGGCGATAAAGTCGAAATTCTTTCCGGTCTTAACCCAGCTGAACCACTCGTGGCGAATCCGAGCGGCTCATTACACGAGGGCGTCGAAGTGAAAGTACAAGCTCAGCCTTCGAAATCATGATTACCACAATACGACCTATGAACACAGAAAATCTGGCAGGCAAAGACGCGGGCGGGCCGAAGGGAATCCGCGCCGCCATCGCGAGACTGATTAGACGGCGCAGTGTTGTAGATATCGTCGAGCGCTTCCAGACGAAACATGCACTGCAAGAGGAGGGCGAAATGATGAATTTTCACCCTTCTACGAACGGCGCCAACGCTTCGCGCGCGTCATACACGAACGGCATGGCGACTGCGCGTAATACGGAACCCAGCCCGATCCCTGGCGCCACAATCGTCGGCCGCCTTCGCGTATCGGGGTAACAAGTATAGAAGAAATCCAAATCCACGGAGCAAAACTGGATGCAAAAAGGTAACTACGAGCAGTTCTTCTACCTCCAAAGAGGTAGCCAGCAACTACTCATTGGAAGCACGGAGAAATCCTGCGCTTGTGCGCTAGTCACGCCGATCAATCCGCTGAAGGCTGACTTCGGCGTAGCGATCACGAACCCGGCTCCCTGTTAAGACCGAAAAGCAAGAAACAAAAATGAAAAATGGAAAACTGAATGGAAAAGTCGCTGTGGTAACGGGGGCAGCGAAAGGAATAGGTGCCGGGATTGCCAAAGATCTCGCAGCCGAAGGCGCGACGGTAGTCGTTAACTACGCATCTTCAAAAGCCGATGCTGACAAAGTTGTAGATACAATCACCAAACGCGGAGGAAAAGCCATTGCGGTGCAGGGGAATGTCGCGAAGAAAGCTGAAATC
>DASXIC010000152.1:0-4611 GCA_036498205.1 Chthoniobacterales bacterium
AATTGGCGGGCAACTCGGTGTCGCCAATGTGCTGGAGGGCAGCGTGCAAAAGATCGCCAACGCTGTGCACATCAACGTGCAGCTGATCCGTGCCAAAACCGACGAACACGTCTGGGCTGAAAGCTACAACCGGAAACTCGACGATGTCTTCGCTGTTGAAGGTGAAGTCGCGACGACCATCGCCGAGCAACTCAACACCAGGCTTTCCGGCGCGGAGGAAAAGGTAATCGCTGACAAACCGACGCAAAACCTGGACGCATATGACGCATATTTGCGGGCCGTTGCCCTCGCAAATACCGGTCTCACTGACGAAATAGCCAAAGCGTCTGTCGCCTTTGCCGAAGCGGTCCGGCTCGATCCAAAATTCGCGGTCGCTTGGGCACGACTGGCGGTTGCACGAAGCTATCTCTATTTCAACGGCATTGACCCTGCCACAAACTCCGGCGCTGCGGTCAAGGAAGCGGCCGACCGAGCGTTCGCTCTTCAGCCCGATTCAGGTGACGCATTTCTGGCCCAAGCCGTTTATCGCTACCGCGTTCTGCGCGATTTCCAGGGCGCACTGGAATTTTATCGTGAGGCCCAGAAGCGGCTTCCAAATAACTCGTTTGTTCTTGAGCAGATGGCGCATGTCGAGATCCGGCTTGGCCAGCGCGACGCAGCTGAAAGTCATTTCCGCGAGGCGATGCAATTAGATCCGCGAAATGTTGATAACTTGCTCTCGCTGGCTGTGCTGCTCGGAGACGGGCACCGTTTCGACGAATCGCAAAGTATAATCGATCGAGCCTTGAAAATCTCGCCCGATAACGACGAAGCGCTTGCCGACGAGGCGATTAATTTTCTGCTGCAAGGCCGACTTAGCGATTCGGCAGCTGTTCTAAGCCGGATTAGGGCGGATTCGCCGGTTGTAATAGCAGCGGTTGCGCGGGAGTGGCAACTTAGATATGAGAGGCGATTCGAAGAAGTTATCGCGCAGGTGAAATCCAATATCCCTCCGGCCTGGGCCAATGATCCTCGCACGATTACCTTCCTTGGTTATTACCAGGAATGGGCCGGATACAAAGGCGACGCGGAGCAGACATTCAAGCGCGCTATCACAGCGATTCAGCCAACGCCGGGTGCAGCTGTAGCTGTCGACGCCAGAACTTTGGACGCATTTCTCGCGCTGGCCTACGCAGGACTAAATGAAAAAGAAAAAGCACTGGAACAAGCTCAACGCGCCTTGACCACATATAAAGACGACGCTTTGTCGCGAGTTGTCGTCGAGACATTTTTGGCGCAGATCCAAGCGCGCTTCGGCGACGCAGATTCGGCCATCGCGGCTCTGCCTCATTTGTTAGAATCGCCAGCCTCGGTCCTGCGGGTGACACGCGCTGCTCTCCGCCTGGATCCGATGTGGGATCCGCTCCGGAAAGATCCGCGGTTCCAGGAGCTCTGCGAAGAACCTAACAAGTAAGATGACGTGGGAAATGTTAGCCGCGATCGGCCAGCTGGCGGCTGTAATTGTCGGCATTCCGTCGCTCATCTATCTCGCGACCCAGATTCGACACCAGATAAAGGAACGGCAGCAAGCCGCAGTTCATGCTTTAACTGAGCAATGGGGCGACTTTACTCGCTCCTTGCACGATAACTCCAAGATGGCTGAGGTATACCTGCGAGGCCTCCACTCGTTTAAAGATCTTGACCCAATGTCTAAGGTTCGTTTTAGCGCATTCTTCAACCGCTTCATGAATGTCTTTGAAGGAATGTATTTCTCTTATTGCGAAGGTATCCTGATTGCCTCGTCGTGGGGCGCAGTCGAGCGGACCCTGGAAGATTTCGCCGCCAACCGTGGTCTGACAGGAGTGGTGGCAAACCCGAAAGCGCTGGCATACCCTCGAGTTCGCGAAGGTCGTGGATGAGATGATTGCACGCTCCGGTGAGCCGCAGGCTTTCGCGCATTACGAGGCTGGCCAGAAAGGGGAAGCAAAGGCTACCTAATGGACGAATCTGGCGAACCGTAAACGAGCGAGCGCTCGTGGGAAGTCGTTCCAGTGAGTCAGATCCGTTCCACACCCGCCGACTTGCAGGTCCGTCCACTCGTCCGTGGGATGGGAGTCATCGGCGCGCTCTTTCTGACGCTATCAGCGGAGACGCCGGCTTCATCCGTTTTTGTCATTATTCCGGGCGTAATCGCGGCTGCTGGAAGTGGCGCACTGATCTCGATGCTTATCGCCGGCGTCGTGGCACTTTGTATGGCACTGACCTACGCAGAGCTAGGTTCGACTTTCCCATCGGCCGGCGGGGAATACGCGATCGTTGGCCAGGTCCTTGGACCGGTTGCCGGATTCGCTACCCTGGGAGTCAACTTATTCAACCTGTTGCTCTCCTGCGCGGTCTTATCGCTTGGCGTCGCCGATTATCTCTCAGCGGTCTTTCCTGAGTCCGCACCGCGCACGACCGCGCTGGTCGCGCTTGTCCTCGCCACTGCACTGGGAGTACTGAATATTCGATCCAGCGCCGCGGTAACAGGTGCGTTCCTCCTGGTCGAACTTGTCGCTCTCGGGTTGGTTACCGTGCTTGGCGCATCTCATCCTATGCGACCGCTGACCGCTATGCTTGCTCATCCGGTCGGGCTTGGTGCCAACGGCGCGCTAACGACTGTTGGCCTGGGTGGTGTTGCGACCGGCGTAGTGGTAGGGCTGTTCGCATACGACGGCTACGGCAACGCAGTTTACCTTGCCGAGGAAGTGCGCGATGTCCGAAGAAGGCTGGCACACGCTGTTCTCTGGGCGCTTACGATTACTGCCGTTACTGAAATGGCCGCGTTAGCCGCTGTCCTGACCGGCGCGCCGGATTTGCAAAGCCTATTCTCGGCCGGTGCCTCGATGATTTCACAATTCACGAGCCAAACCGGTGGCGTCCTTTTTGGGAAAATCGTCAGCGCCGGCGTCGCCTTGGCGATCCTCAATGCGGTGATCGCTTTGGTGTTGATGACTGGCCGGCAAATCTACGCCACGGCCCGCGATGGCGTCTGGCCCGCGGCCGCAGCGCGGCCATTGGTGCGAGTCCACCAGCGATTCGGATCGCCCTGGGTGGCAACCGCCGTGGCAGGACTTCTCTCCGCCGGCCTTTGCTTTCTTCCCATGAGGATGCTGCTGTTACTCTCCGGCTCGGGAGTGACGTTAATCTACCTATTGCTCACAGCTGCATGTCTGCTCCATGGTCGCAGAAGGCGAGCAGCCGCTCCAGGGTGGCGATTGCCACTTTGGCCGGCGCCTCCGCTGATGGCGCTCGTCCTCATCCTGGTGTTCGCCGCTTCCAGCATGAAAGAAGCGGCTGTAAGTTTCGTAAGCAGTCTCGCCTGTGCCGCCGCCGCAGCTTTTTACTATCTGGTTGCCCTCAAGCGTCGCGGCTGCTGGCATCTGCGCGGCCCCTCCATTGGCGCTCCATGACAGCAGCCGCCGGAGCTGTCGATTCAAGGGAAGCTGTTGGCTCTTATCGGTACCCTACGGTCGTTTCATTCCGCAATCCGAGATCGCAGATCCGAAGTAAGACGTTGCCTCCCATTCATCCTCCCGTTTTCGCCTGGGTGATGTATCGCTTAACCTGTTCGGGGTTGACGCCGACTACAGTACCGACCAGATCGCCACTGCGATTGTAAACGTTAACCTGCGGAATCGAGTTGATGTGGTATTGCTTCGCCACCGCTGTGTTCCAATTGACGATATCGATCTTGCGCAAGGCAACCTGCGGATCTGCATTGGCCATCTGCTCCAGGCTGGGCGAAAGCTGCCGACACGGGCCGCACCAGTCTGCGTAAAAATCGACTACCGTCACGCTGCCGGATGCAAGGTGCTTGCTGATGTCGACGGATGCGCCGTGACTGATCACTTCCACTGATTGACCGCGATCGGCGACCGCGGCGGCGGGAGCAGACGTCTCTTGCTTAGCGTTCTGATTTTTGACCGATTCTTGTCCGATCCAAAATTTGTTATTCTGTTCGGCTATTTTCCGTCGCAGTTGCTCTTCTTGCTTTTGGTAAGCATCCTGAGTCACGGCTACTCGGGCCGAGTAAACCGCAGCCTTCATCGGATTGTAATGAAATCGCTCCCGAACCTCTTTCGGCAGTTCGGTGAAATAAACCTTCGAGATCCCCGAACTGCTAATAAGGACAATACCGTCCGGTTCGACCCGGCTTACAGTAACGTTTTTGTAATCTTTGCCGTCAATCGTTTTGAAGTCCTCAGCGATTGCGACGGAGGCAAGAACTAAGATCAAGAAAATGAGAATCTTCATCTTTTTACCACGAACAAACAGGGGCCCGATGGCTCAAGTGACCATACCGACAATTTTGCCTTTTTAGCTGGTAGGATACAAGACAAGAACGCAACCTCTATATAAACATTCGCTACCGGATTGGGTGCCTTTAGATCCGACTCGTCCATAGCCGATAGTGGCAGAAACTTGATGATCGTTGTCATCGCTGCCGGTCACCGCCTCTGTGAAGGTAGCTTCATGAATGAACTAACAAACACAACCGAACCGGCGGCCGAACACGAGTCGACTTATGCCCTTCTCATCCGTTCGGAGGAAAAGAGCCGCAACCTCTTTGAGGTCGCAATCTATCCACTC
>DASXIC010000153.1:0-5479 GCA_036498205.1 Chthoniobacterales bacterium
TTGATTGCGGTCGACTCCGTTGATTTTCGCCAGTGTATCCACCAGCAGATCGGCATGTTCGTCCGGATAACGACATGCCAGGGTGAAGGAGTCCGTCATTGCTTTAAGCGCGCTGGCAGAGGGGCCATAAGGATTCTCATTTGAGCTCAAGCGGACGATCGCGGTCCGCGCAGGCGAAGGGACGCTCGATTGCGCAGCCGGTTCGAGGGATTTGGCAAAGGAAAGCGCAGGCTTAATCGCAGCGCAGCCGGCACCAATGCCGAGCAATTGCGCGAATCTCCGGCGAGAAATCAATGGATCAGTGGTTTGCATTTTCTAACTCCGTAACAAAAGGATGGGATTTGCATTATGAGTCCGGGACCATGCGGGTGCGAGACTTTTCAGTTTTCTACACAATCAATTGCTCGTCTGCTCCTTTCGGTGCTGAATTTGACGGAGTGACCCGCGCTGTCTACATGCTCGCGTGAGTTCGCGCCGGTTCGTGGCAGGAACCAAAGGCATTTCCTTGACGACTGCCACCTGCATTGTCATTGCCAATATGGTTGGTACCGGGATTTTCACGAGCCTCGGATTTCAGGTTGGGGATTTGCCGAGCGGTTTTGTCATCATCATGCTTTGGGCGGTGGGTGGCGTATGCGCCATGTGCGGTGCGCTTTCGTATGCGGAACTCGGAGCGGCGCTACCGCGTTCTGGTGGCGAATACCATTTCCTGCGTGAAATCTACCATCCTTCCATCGGCTTTGTGGCTGGCTGGGTTTCGGCTACCGTCGGTTTTGCTGCTCCGGTGGCAATCGCAGCCATGCCGTTCGGCACTTATCTTGCCGAAATTTTTCCCGGGACGAGTCCGCTTCTTTTGGCGCTGGCGGTGGTGTGGATCACGACTCTGGTGCTGCTGTCCGACTTGAAATTGGGAAGCGCGTTTCAAGTTGGATCTACAATCTTAAAGGTTGCCCTTATCGTGGTGATTATCGGCGGGGGTTTGTTGGTCGGCACAAGGCTGGCAATTTCGTTTCTGCCGCGACACGGGGATGGTGGATTAATCGTGAGCGCGCCTTTCGCCGTCAGCCTGTATTGGGTGATGTATGCTTACTCTGGCTGGAATGCCTCAACCTACATTAGCAGCGAAATCCGAAATCCCGGCCGAAATATTCCGCTCTCAGTCGGACTGGGCACGTTTCTGGTGGCGCTGCTTTATATTGCGGTAAACGCCGCTTTTCTTCTGACCACTCCCATTTCTGAGATGGTAGGAAAACAACAGGTGGCGTTGATCGCCGGGTATCACATTTTCGGCACTACCGGCGGGAAAGTAATGGCTGGTTTTATTTGCCTGGGACTGATCTCCACCGTGAGCGCTATGATGTGGATCGGGCCGCGGGTTACCGCGACAATGGGAGAAGACCTGGGCATTCTCGCCTGGTTGGCCAGGCGTAACGGGCGTGGAATTCCAACACGAGCAATCTTGACGCAGTTTGTAATAGTCCACGTCATGCTGCTGACCGCGGCATTCCAAAGCGTGGTCAATTATGTCCAATTCAGTCTCACCCTTTGCTCAGCCCTAACTGTTCTTGGCGTGTTTGTGTTGCGCTGGCGACGACCGCAGCTCTCACGGCCGTATCGAGTATGGGGTTATCCGGCGACACCACTGATTTTTTTAGGGATCAGCGGCTGGATGATGTGGCACTTGCTGGCTGACCCCTCCACTCGCGGGCCTTCCGTTATTGGCTTCGCAACTGCTTTACTCGGTCTCGTCATTTATTTTCTGTCGCCTAAAGCCGCAGACGCTCATTCGATTTCATGAAACTACACATTTCATTCGGGCTGCTCTTTGCCGTGGCCAGTCCGGCCTTTGCCCAAACTGCGCCCACCCTTGATGAAACCGCCCGCTTCCTCGCTGGTCTTCCAGTCACGGGGATACTTGAACCTCTGACCCATGACGCCGGTTGGCAGGAGCACGCCGCGGCGATGAACGAGGCGTGGACGAGAAAAGAGCAGCTACAGATCCAGCCAATCCGTGAATGGATGCTGGCCAACGCCGGTGACTATTACCGCAGCGAAGACACGATGTTTTATATGTTTAGCGGTCCCGATTTTCTCTACGCCAATATTTTTTTCCCGAATGCGAACAGTTATATCCTGGCCGGGCTTGAGCCGATTGGGCAGGTCCCAGACCTGACGCGTTTACCGCCAGATGTGCTTGCTGGCGAGCTCGCGGCCTTGCGCGCATCGATGAACTCGATTCTCAAGTTCCAATATTTCATCACTAAGGATATGCGCTCGGACCTTGGTCGCGGCGGGATGGGTGGCACACTCCCCATTCTCTATGTCTTTCTTGCACGTCTTGGCTACACAGTTATCGATTCCAGTCATATCACGAGTCCGGCCGATGGACTGAAGATCACATTCGCCGAGGCCGATAGGAAGCAGACCCTTTACTACTGCAAAACCGATTTATCCGGTGGCAACAGCAGCTTCCTTCGCTGGTGCGCGGCACGGGGTCCCGGTCTTAGTCTGCTCAAAGCTGCCTCGTTCCTATTGCACGGGGATGGTTTCTCCGGTGTTCGTAATTTTCTTCTCCAACACAGTCGCATCATCGTGCAGGACGATTCTGGGATTCCGCTTCGTGCATTTCCCAAAGGGTGGAAAATCAGTTTCTATGGTCGCTACGTTCCACATAAGGAAGAGTTCGAAAAATATTATCAACCCGACCTCGCGGCAATTTATGCGCAGCAACCGCCGCCGGCGCCGCTAGGATTTCCTTTCGGTTACCACTGGCAAAGAGAAGACGCCATTCTGATGATGGCGACACGAGAGTAGCTTCTCATTCGCGCCCCAGAATCAGGCGCAGAAATCTTGCGTCGGAAAAGGGACCACCGCGGCTGTGACGCACGACGATCAATTTCAAAGATGGAATCACAAAAAGCCGTTGATAGCCCGAACCAATGCACGCGACCAGGTCATTCGGTGCGTCGCGACAGAGACATGCTTCTCTCCATGTTTGGTTTGACCATTGCCCATTAAGCATCTTTTCGAAATCGAACTCATGGCCGCCCGGGGCGGCGCGATTATTCCACCATCCGAATGCGAAAGCGGGATTCGTAGCCGATCCGCGCCAGCATTGTTCGAGCGAGCTGGCCGAAACGATAGGTGCGCCTCCCTTGAGAACAACTTGGCCGAGCTTCGCCCACTGGCGAGCAGTGAGCTGCCAACCCGCTGCGAGGAGCGGATTGCCCGCTCGATCCAGGAGATAGCGTTGTGAGCCAAGACCGAGCCGCCGCAAAACGCGTCGCTCCAGGTAGGTTTGCGGCGTCTGTCCATGCAATTTGTTTTTCAGAACATAATGGAAGACCTGCAGCGCGCTGGGACCGTAAATGAAAGCTGTCTCGGGTTCAGTCACGACTGGCAACCGAATCGCGATAGCATCGCGATCACCTGGATCGCGGTTGTGCAAAGAGAATCCCGGGGCCAAACCACAGGAAAAATCCAGCAATTGGCGAATTGTTATGCGCGATTTGCGAGGATCGTTTTGCCACGCCGGAATCGTGTCTGCGACGCGTTCATCAAGTTTGATTAGGCCGTCTTCGGCCGCAGCGAGGGCAGCCAGTCCCCAAAACGCTTTGGTCCCGCTGTAGATTCTACGTGCGATTCCTGGATTTCGATCAACGGGATATTCTTCGAGCAATGTCTTTCCACTCTGGATAACGAGGAAAGAGGTGCCGCCGTGACTACCGGAGTATCTAGCGGCCGCCTGCAACGCGGCCGGATCAAGTTGCTGGGCTGAGATCTGATGAGGAGCAAGCAAAGGCAACGCGATTAGAAAAATATGTGTCCGAACCACCATGTCAGATTAACCCGCCATTCCGATGTGTAGATTTGAATGGAAGACTGGGCCGAGAACCGCTAAGCAATTGACAATCATGAGTGCAGACAAGTTGATCATCTTTATAGCGGTTGCGGTTGCTAATGCAGAACTTCTTGCGGGCGAACCCGCCGTTACTGACCCAGCCTTGCAGCGGTTGCAGGAAGGTAATGGGCGCTTCGTCGCCGACAAGCCATCGCGCACTGGCTCTTTTGCGGAACGACGAACCGAAGTTGCCAGGGATCAGAAGCCTTTTGCCATCGTGGTTTCGTGCTCCGACTCGCGAGTCGGTCCGGAAGTTATTTTCGATCAAGGTTTGGGCGATATTTTCGTCGTCCGGACGGCAGGAAATGTCGTTGGCGGGATTGAGTTGGGTAGTGTGGAATACGCAGTCGAGCACCTGGGAGCCTCTCTCATCATGGTCTTGGGTCATTCACGCTGCGGTGCCGTCGCGGCTGCGGTCTCGGGTGGGGAAATGCACGGCAATCTTTCTTCTGTTGTCGATCCGATCAAACCCGCGGTCGAAAAAGTCAAAGGTCAGCCGGGCGACCCGACTGAGAATGCGATGCGCGAAAACGTGCGCCAGACCGTGATGCAATTAAAGAATGATTCACCGGTGCTGACCGATGCTTTGAAAGCAGGAAAATTGCGAATTATCGGGGCGCGATATGATTTGGATACGGGCCGGGTTGAGTTGCTCGAATGACCGTGAGGCTACTTTGTCAGGAAACAGAGCTTCACTGCGATTGATTAGTTTCGGCAGAGATCGATGCGCACCCCGTTCGCCGGAAGCTGCAAGAAGCTGAAATAGCGGCACGTACTGTTGCCTGAAAAACATTGATCAGATGAGGTAGTAGTTCCAGATTGACTTGGATGAGCGGCTTCTTTTTGGAGTTGCGCCGTCGCAAGGTTTATCGCGTGGCCGCGGCTTACGGCGTTGTCGCGTGGCTAATCATCCAAATGGCGGCAACGATCTTTCCAGCTTGGACGCTGCCGGGCTGGAGTCTGCGTCTGGTGATCGTGCTTGTGCTAATTGGATTCCCGATTGCACTCGTTTTAGCATGGGCGTTCGATGTGACGCCGGCCGGAATTGAGCGGACTCCGAGCGCACCGACGGCAGCTCGAACTGCGTCTGCTCGCAGAAGGAATATTATGTTGCTTATCCTGCTCGGAATTATCATCTCGGTCGGCGGCGGGTTTTTGTTTTGGCCGCGCAATTCTGGGAGCGGGCTGGATAAATCAATTGCAGTTTTGCCCTTCGACAGTTTGAGCGAAGAGAAAGAAAACGCCTACTTCGCGGATGGAATTCAAGATGACTTGCTGACCAATCTGTCGAAGATCGGCGACCTGAAAGTGATTTCACGGCGGTCGGTGATGGAATATCGCGGCCAGGCTCACAACATTCGCGAAATTGCCAAGGCGCTCGGAGTTTCTTCCATTCTGGAAGGAAGCGTCCGGCGAATTGGCAATCGTGTGCGGGTCAACGTGCAGTTGATCAACGCGACCACGGACCGGCATGTGTGGGCGGAAGATTATGATCGCGATTTGACCGATGTTTTCGCAATCCAAAGCGATCTTGCGCAAAAAATCGCAAATGAATTGCAGGCCAAGCTTTCAACTGCA